>DASVOW010000440.1:0-3814 GCA_036383155.1 Ktedonobacterales bacterium | reverse complement strand
CAGGTGCCCGCAGCAGGCGCAGCAGCAATACCGTCCCAAGCCCGATACCACCGAGCACAAGCTCCGCCGCCACGATCGCCGGTGAGTCAAGCCCGTAATCGGGTCGCTTCGACATGAACACCGACCTCCTCCTAGCAATGTGCGGCACCTGACTCATGCCGGGCTCGATCTTTTACGGACTACTCCACACAAGAGCCTACCGTCAACCTGGTCAGGGCGAGAAGCATTTTTCGCATTGTTGCCACCGAACCCTTTGAAATCAGGATTCTAGAGGATTCTAGAGCGATCTCAAGAAACCCTCTTAAAGCCAGCCCTTGGATTCCGCAATCCGTGCAGCCTCGACCCGGTTATGAGCGTCAAGTTTCTGAATGGCGACCGAGAGGTAGTTGCGCACCGTCCCCTCCGAGAGCGCCAGCGCCTCGGCGATCTCCGCGATGCTGGCGCCGCGCGCCGCCACCGCCAACACATCACGCTCGCGGTCGGTGAGCGGGTTATCCCCGTCGCTCAGCGCCGACATCGCCAGCGTCGGATCGACCACCCGCTCGCCCGCCACCACCCTGCGGATCGCCGTCGCAAGCTGTGCCGCCGGCGCATCCTTCACCAGAAACCCCTTCACCCCGCTCTCCATCGCCCGCCGTAGATAGCCAGGCCGCCCAAACGTCGTCAGTATGATAACGCGACACGCAGGCAGTCGTGCATGCAGCTCTGCCGCCACGTCGAGCCCACTGGCGCCCGGCATCTCGATATCCAGCAGCGCCACATCCGGCCCGGCGGCGAGCGCCGCCTGCAACACCTCATCGCCGCGTGCCACCTCCGCCACGATCTCGAAGTCGCCCTCCAGGCTGAGTAGCGCCGCCAGCGCGCCGCGCACCATTGCCTGATCTTCCGCCAGCATCACCCGTATCATGGTGCCCACTCACTCTCCGTCGCAGGGATCATCGTCTTGCAGCATTGCAACCGTACCATCTCTGCCAGCCCGACGCATGCCGCGATGGCACGATCTCTCGTCACCTCTATTCTACGATGCTCATCTCCCCTATGCCCCTCAACGCCTATCCGGTTGTTCATGCCATGCCACCTGGGCTATACTTCCCTGGCGGCGTTGCTCACACAGAGCGACGCGAATCATACCGTGCATACTGGCGGTGGAGTAGCATAGGCCAACGTGGTACACGACACACACGACTCACGACGTACACCGGGAGCACAGACGCACACGAGCGGCGGGCCAGGACACGGAACCGACACGACCCCCGTGCTGCTCGAACGTGCGCGGCGTGTCCTGCAGCACGAGCAGCGCACCGGCCACGCCGATGTTGCCGTCAAGCCCGGAGGCCTCGAAGCCTTCGTGACGCAGTGGAGCAGCGACGTGCGCACCGCTCGAGCGCAGGGCCAGATCGCGCAAACGATGGGGCGCTCCGCCGGTCCACCGCCGGAGGATGCCATCGCCCGCCTCTTCGCTGGCTATCGCGCGCTCGACCCCATGCAGCGCGCCGCGAAGGTCCGCGCTGCCCTCGCGCTGCTCGACGCCATCAAGAGCAAGATCGCTCAGCGCCCTGCCGGTAGCTCGCGCCCGCTCCCCCCGAAAACAGCGCCGGACTCCGCGCTTCCCACATCGCTCCCTACCCACGCTCGCCCACCTGTCGCCGCGCCAAAACCGCAGCCCACCAGACGTGAGCCGCCACAGTTTGGCTCGACGCATCGCCCAGCCGCGCACTCCACCGCAACAGCAGAACCTTGGCCGCTGGCGTCGCCCCCACCGCCACCACCTGTGCTACCCGGCCAGTCCGAAGCGCAGCACGAGCCGCGCCCGCGTCCCACGCCGCGCCCCGAAGATGAATACCTCCTGCGCGCCCCGATCACTGCCATCCCCGGCGTCGGCGCAACCCAGGCGACCCGCCTGCGTAAGCTCGGCATCGAGACGGTGCGCGACCTGCTCTTCACCTTCCCACGCGAGCATCGCGACTACAGCAAGCTGCAAAAGATACAGATGCTCCCATTCGACGAAGTCAGCACCGTCCTCGGCGTCATCTGGGAAGTCGAAAATCGGCGCACCAGCGGCGGGCGCACCAAGACCATCGCGCGCATTTCCGACGAGACCGGTGCTATCCACGTGAGTTGGTTCAATCAGCCCTATCTGCTCAAGCAACTGCCGCGTGGCGCTTACATCGTCGTCACCGGTGTCAAGCAGCGCTTCGGCAACAAAGTCGAGCTCAGCGTGCGCAGCCACGAGCTCCCCGAGCAGAGCGACATGATCAACACCGGGCGCCTTGTGCCAGTCTACGGCCTCACCGAAGGACTCCACCCCAAGGCGATGCGTCGCTTCACCAAGTGGGCCGTCGATCACTGCGCCGCCTTCGTCCCCGAGCACCTCTCCGCCACAATACGCTCGCGAGCGCATCTGCTGCCGCTGCCCGAAGCCATCGCCCAGATGCACTACCCCGACAGCGAAGGCGAGCTTGCCGCCGCGCGCCGCCGCCTCGCCTTCGACGAGCTCTTCCTGATCCAGCTCGGCATGCTAACCCGCCGCGCCAACTGGCAAGACGGCCCGCCCGCCCCCTCTCTGCCCGTGCCCGACACGCTGATCTTCGCCAGCACTCCCGACGCGGCGAACGACGACCAGCCGATGCCGCCCGCGCTGGACGGCGGCCTGTGGCCGCTCGCCGCCACCTGCTTCGAGACGAGCCTGCCCTTCAGCTTCACCAACGCCCAGCGCCGTGCCAGTCGCGAGATCCTGGCCGATCTGCGCAAGACGAAGCCAATGAGCCGCCTGCTACAGGGCGATGTCGGCTCCGGTAAGACCGTCGTTGGCGCCGCCTCCCTGCTCGCCGCCGCCGCCAACGGCCAGCAAGGCGCATTGCTCGCCCCAACTGAGATCCTGGCCGAGCAACACTATCGCGGCATCAGCGCGCTTCTCGCCCCCTTCGGGCTGCGCGTTGTGCTGCTGACCGGCAGCCAGCGCTCCAAAGAGCGTGTCGCCGCCCGCGATGCGCTCGCCAGTGGCGAAGCAGCCGTCGCCGTCGGCACCCACGCGCTGATCCAGGAGGATGTTTCCTTCAAGCAGCTCGGCCTGACCATCGTAGACGAGCAGCACCGCTTCGGCGTGGAGCAGCGCGACGCCCTACGCCAGAAGGGCTACAACCCCCACATGCTGGTCATGACCGCCACGCCGATCCCGCGCACGCTCGCCCTGACGCTCTACGGCGATCTCGATGTCTCCGTGCTCGACGAGCTACCCGCCGGGCGCCAGCCAATCATCACGCGCTGGCGCTCGGGCTCGCAACGCCAGGAGGCGTATCGCCTCGTGGCTGAGGAAGTCGCCGCCGGACGGCAAGCCTACATCATCTGCCCCCTGGTCGAGGAGTCCGAGGCATTAGAGGCTAAGTCGGCCATCAAAGAATACGAGCGCCTGCAGACCGAAGTCTTCCCCGATCTGCGACTTGGTCTCGTCCACGGCCAGCTCAAGCCTGCGGAGAAAGATCGCGCCATGCGTGCCTTCCGTGACGGCGAGATCGACGTGCTGGTGGCGACCGCCGTCGTCGAGGTCGGCGTAGACGTCCCCAACGCCACGGTGATGCTCATCGAAGACGCCGACCGCTTCGGCCTCTCGCAGCTTCATCAGTTCCGTGGCCGTGTCGGGCGCGGCCAGCAGCAATCCTACTGCTACTTGCTCAGCTCCGAGGGCAGCATGCAGGCGCGCGAGCGGCTGAGCGTGCTGGAGCGCACCACCGACGGCTTCGCGCTGGCCGAGGCAGACCTGCAGATGCGCGGCCCAGGCGACTTCTTCGGCACCCGCCAGAGCGGTCTCCCCGAG
>DASVOW010000439.1:0-11716 GCA_036383155.1 Ktedonobacterales bacterium | reverse complement strand
GCGTATCGAAAGAGAGCAAGAAGAATGGCAAGTCGACATCGTATGCAAAGAACGAGGTCACCACTTAGGGATGCTCCACCGCGAAGCGACGGATGGTTTCACTGCTGAACGCAACGAGCCGATCTTCGATCTCCTGCCAGTTCACGTCCATTGCTTTGAGGTCCATCGCTCGTTCCTTTCTCCGTCACGGCGGAAGCCTTCATTTTCATACGTACGAGCCACCACGAACTTCTCCGCCCCGCTGTTCGGGCCGTATGCGGGAACGAGGAATGCTGATGCTGCCCAGCACCTGCTTTGCCAGTCTGACATCGGAATAGGCTAGCGGGCGAGAATTGCCGCTGCCGCGTCGATGCCGAAGCTCGCGCCTTTGCCGGCGGGGTCACCGGCGGGGTTGTAGGTAGCGATGGCGGCGACGCGCACGGGGAGGGTATGCGCGGCCGCGCCCACGGAGTCGATCAGGTGCTGGCGCGGGGGCCAGTGTGGGGCAGGCGTCATGCCGCCTGGAGCCGTTTCGGGTCCGGCCACGTCGATATCCAGATGGAGATACCAGGAGGATGCTTCCGCCGCACGCTGGCGCAATAGTTCGGCCACGCGCACGGCGGCTCCAGTCTCCAGGAGTTGATCGGCGTCGAGTCGGGCGATGGGAGAGCGCTCCAGCGCCACGATCTCGGCCTCGTCGAGGTCGCTGGCGCCGATCAGCGCGGCGGCCGCGGCCCGTACCGGAGCATCCAGCCCGGCAGCCGCCCGCCAGTCGTCGAATTCCCAGCCAAGCGCGACGGCGTATGGCATGCCGCCGACATAGCCGCTGGTAGTCGTCGCCATGGTATGCAGGTCGCCGTGCGCGTCGAACCAGGCGACGCCGGGCGACTCGCGCTGCGCTCGCGCCAGCCCGCCGATCGCGCCGACGGCATGCGTGCAGTCGCCCTCCAACACCAGCACGAAGCTATCGTTACGCGCCAGCCCAGCGCTCACGGCATCGGAGGTGCGCTGAGCGATGCGGCCAAGGTTCGTCACGATGTCGCGTGTGCGCTCCGCCATGGGCAGGTCAATCCAGATCGGCTCGCGCACAGTATGCCCCTGCGCCTCGATCCGTTGAATCAGCCCAGCGCCCAGGAATGCCTGCGGGCCAAGAGCATAGCCCCAGCGCGCGACATCCATCTGGAACGGCACACAGACGATAGTGACATCCATTGGCCCCATCACCTTTCAGTCAGTTCCGGTTAGTCGCCGTAGACCCAGCGATCACTCGCCCGCTCGTAGTCGAGCAGCTCATCCTGCGTGAAGAAGAGACCGACTTCGCGTTGCGCCGACTCCGGGCTGTCGGAGCCGTGGACGATATTGTAACTTACCGTCAGCGCGTAGTCGCCGCGAATCGTGCCAGGGGCGGCGTTGGCCGGATTTGTCGCGCCCATCATGGTGCGTGTGATGGCGATGGCATTTGGCCCCTCAAGCACGCCGACCACGACGGGGGCAGACGTGATATACGAGACCAGTCCCTCATAGAATGGTTTGCCCAGGTGCTCGGCATAGTGGCGCTCGGCCAGCTCGCGCGAGATGCGCATCAGCTTGAGGCCGGCGAACTTGAGGCCGCGCGCCTCGAAGCGGGTGAGGACCGGTCCGACGAGGCCACGCTGGACGCCGTCGGGCTTGACGATAATGAGCGTTCGCTCCACAGGTATGCTCCTTGATGTCTGGTATGTGTGTATGTTGACGGTTGCGCGCAGATTCGGGCAAGCCTAATAGCTGCCGATCTGCTCCGCAAGGCGCATGCTGGCTTGCCCGCACTCCATACGCACCCGGCCAAGATTTGCCAGGTTTGCGGAGCGGACGACGATGAGCAGATCGCCGGCATCGGTGATCTGGATCGCGCCGCCCGGCGTCTCGAACATGGAGTGACGCACGTCACCCATGTTGAGCTGCTCGATGTAGCGCGATGTCGCATCATAGCAGGCGGCAGCCATAGCGCTGAGGAACTCTTCGTCCTCGCCTTCCAGGGTGCTGGCGACGATCAAGCCATCTTTGCCGACGAGAAGCGCGCCCGTCACCCCATCGATCTCCATCAGCCGCTGCAAGATCGTCTCCACCTGCATTCTGCCTTTCACAACGTATTCGCTCGCTCGCGTGCATGTTCGTCTTGGTGCGTTAGCTGCCCTGCGCCTGAGTGAGAGCGACGGCGCGGTTATATGATTCGAGCGCGCTCAGATAGTCGCCCTGGCGGATGCGCGCATCGCCCAGCAGACGGTGGATCTCGGGGTGGTCTGGCGCATCGGCCATAGCCTCCTCCAGATCATTGACCACGTCGCCCAGCATATGCGGCGCGTTGCGCAGCACGTGGCGGTAATCGGTCAGGGCGTCGTCGATCTGGCCTTCGCCGCGCCGCTGACGGGCGCGTTCGAGGCGTGCCGGATGATCGTCCGGTGGGAGATTGTCCACCACCATAGGTGACTGCTTGGGCTCGGATTCAGGCGCGGCAGGTTCTGGTGTGGGAGCGACATTCGCGGCCCAGGCATCGCCATCGCTGAACGAGAATGTGCCGCTACTTGCCCCATTCGCGGCATCCATCGGAGCGTCTACCGCTGGAGAAACGGATGGCTCCTCGGATAGCCCATAAAGCTCGCGGATGCTGCTCGTAGACGCGAGACCATCGGCTCCGTCAGCCTCTGCGGATGGCTCCTCTGCGCGCAGTTGGAACGGCTGGAAGCCCGATTCAGCGAATCCGCGCTCAAGCACTTCGAGCGTGATGGGCGCGGGCGCTCCAGTAGCGCGTGCAGCGGACTCGCCGCCCCACTCCGGCTCCTCGTGTCGCGTGTTGAGATCATACTGTTCGTGACTGGAGCTGGATGCGCCGTTAAGTTCGTCACCAGCGCCGGCATGCTCATCGTCGTCGTGCCCCTGATAGAGGCCGTATAAGTCGCTCAGGCCAAGGGGGTGCTGTTCGCCAGAGGCGGAGGCGGCGGCATCAACGGATTCGCTTGCGCCGCTCGCCCACTCAGGCTGCACCGTGGTGGATGCGTCGTGTAGTTCTTCGCCCGCTATCTCATATTGCTGATTGGTAGAGGCGGCGAACTCGTCGTGCTGGCGTCCGCTTGGCGGGAGCAATTCAGCTGTTGGCTTCTCGTCAATGTTCTGCGTGGAGACGATAGCGCCTTCGACGATGCGGCTCGACGAGGTGTCTGGCTGTAGCTGCGCAAACATTGCGCGCAACTCCTCAGCCGGGGGTAGCGGTCCCGTCTGCACCATGGAGAACGAGTCGCCGGCCGGCGCGCCCGTGGCAGACATGCCCGCCACCGGCCCGCTATTGGTACGGCTCGACCAGCCTTCCAATGCATGGCGCACCGATTGGCCGCCGTCTGGCCCCGCCGTCGAAGTGGCAGGCGGAGGGGCGAACGGCCCGGCTGTCGTCCCGGCTGGTGGCGCGGCTGGCCCCGCTGTCGGCATTGCAGGCGGCGGAGGAAGTGGCCCCGTGCCAAACATCTGCTGGCCCGGCGCGCCTTGCGGACGTGCGCCCTGCGCCTGGAGCCAGTTGATCCAGTTGATGGCGGCGCGGGCCTCGGTCTCCTCCATGTTGAAGCCCTGCTCACGCATGGCCGGCGGCACGAACGGAGCGGGTCGCCCAAATGACGACTGCGGATCGACGCGACTGCGGTCGAGGTTGTTCGTAATTGGCGGCAGAATGCCCGAGCCTGGTGCCGCAGGCGCACCAAACGCGCCGGGTGGCACAGCCGGGTTGGCGCGGGTGCGACCAGCGCGCTCATCTTCGCGACCCCAGAGCATATACTCGGTTTCGGCGAAAATCGAGTGAAAGTCAGGCGGCAAGGCGGATGAGCGCCCATTGGCGGGCGGTCCAGCAGTTCCAGTTGGACCGCTGGTGATGCTGCCTGGCAATGGCCCGGTTCCCATGGCAGCGCTATTGGCCTGAGCCATCGGTTGCGACCCGCTCGCCATGCGCTGTGCGGGCAGCTCAGGCAGCTGTGGCGTCGAGAGCGGCGCCTGCATCGGAGCCTGTGGCATCGCCTGGAGACTGGGCTGCGAGAGCGGAGCGGTCCCTACGCGCCCGTCGTATGTAGGCTGCGGTTCCGGGCCAAGTAGCAGCATGCGCAGGCCGCGATCACCGCCGGCAAAACGATCGGCGAAGAGCATACGCGCCATGCGCTGATCGGGGTCAAGTTCCGCGGCGCGGCGTGCCAGTCGCTCCGCCTCATCGGCGTGTCCAGCGTCGAGCTCGATGGCCGTGAGGATCAGCGTGGCCTTGAGACATGAAGGCGCATTCAGCAGAATACGCCGGCAGCGTTCCTCGGCAGCTTGCGTGCGTTGCGCGCGCCACAGCGTCTCAGCGAGTCCGACCTGTGCCTCCAGCGAATCTGGTTGTTCGGCGAGCAGCGACTCAAACTCGCGCATGGCGTGTGGGAAGAGGTCGCCGCGCAGATAGAGGCGGGCGAGCCCCATGCGTGTCGGCTGGTAGGGTGGCTGCCCGAGATGGGAGGCCAGCTCGCGATAGGCCGAGCGCAATACCTGATCGTCGGGATTGATGTCACAGGCGCGGCGATACCAGTCGAGGGCGGCCATCGAGTTGCCATGAATCTGCTGGACGATAGCGCGAGCGCAGCAGGCGCGTGCATCTTCGGGGTTGCCCGCGAGAGCGCGGTCGAGCGCGCCGATGGCCTCGCGTGTCTTGCGTTGGGCCAGGTAAATTTCGCCGATGACGCGCTGGACGGCGAGCGCGCGCGGATAGCGTGACTGTATCTCAAAGCCCAAAGCCATTGCGCGATCTGGCCGCCCTGCCGCAATCTCCGCCTCGACGGCGCGCAGGCTCTCGCTCAGCGTCGTCTGCCCCATCTGCCAACTCCCACCAGCTATCGCGCTGATCCTGGCGCTGCCTCAGTGATTCGTGCGCCGCTCGATACGGGAATATTCCCCCGCCATTATGACGCCCGGCGGGCGAGGCGTCAAGCACAATAGCCCTGCTTGCGTTGCCTTGTGGCTGGCATCGTGTACAATGCCACGTCATTCTTTACACCACCAACGGCGAGCGCTGTGCTGGATGCGTCCGGAACATTTCCAATGGCTTGTGTTTTTTCGCCGTCTCCGCATTTTCCAATGCGTTGGCTTTTGCGGAATCACCCAGCGCCAGCCTTTCACTCGCCGGCAACGTGATGCTTAGCTCGACGCGTGGCGATGCTGCAACGCGATCACGAGGTGGCGGGAGGAAGGTCGGCTCTCGACACCACCTTGCGTTCCCAAGACATGGGCCAGTTGAGGATGCGACACGTCCTCTCGTATGCGTCCATGATCGCGGCGTGTTCTACCTCAAGCAGAGGCGCTTTGAGCGCTTCCTCGGCCGCGATGTCGGCCTGCTGCCCGAGCGCTTCGCGCTGCTCGGGACGGCTAAACGAGGGCGCCAGTCGGGCAAATGTCCATAGCAGCTGGATGATGACGGTCGGGTTGCCGTTGCTGGCATAGCGAATCTTGTCGAATGCCGCAGTGACGAGATCACCGAGCGGAAGCGGTTGGGTAACAATACGCACAGTGCCGCGCTCGTCGTGATAGATGAGCCAGTCGCTGGGATTCTCGACGAGCATCCGCAGGCCATCGGCGAGCCAGTCGATGCAGATGAGGGCGTTGAAGGTGTTGTTGACCGCGTGCGAGAGCGCCAGCAAAGCGATCTGCACGAGCTTGTCGATGGCAAATTCGAGATCCTGCTGCAAGGTGCGTTGCGAGCCGATGATGTGTGCTCGGCCGCGTCAAATGGCGTCCGCGCAGCGCTCGCAGCTACTATGCTGGTTTGTGAAGCCGCCTTCGGAATACCTCGTATCCTTGACGCAGGCCGATGACTGCCACGATTAACACTGGTCCAAGCACGGACGCAGGGCTGGCAGCGCTATCTACCGTGACGTCTGGCACAATGAGGTAGGGCCACTGGGCCACGCCCCAGGCGAGCAAGATACACACCGTCTCCGCAGCCACCAGCACACGCGCCAGGGCGTCTTGGTGGCGCAGCAGCATCGTGGCGAGGACCATGCCCAGCCATACCCCACGCCGATGGTAGGCGTCATCGCGCTTGCGTAACAGCGCAGCGGCATAGACTGCCGCTACCTATGCTGTCGCTTCTCCGCCGCGCTGCTGCGGTACGCTCACTTCGCGATGACGTCGCGCTGCCGACGCCGGCGTTCCCGCCGCGGTGCCCTTGGGCGCGATCGCGTGCCGCCACGCCAGGGCGAACACCAAGACGACCGTGATGCCGATACTGTTGAGGATGGTGATCGACACACTGACCAGCGGGTAGGCACCAAAGGGAAAGATCATCACCAGGAGCATCGGGGCGATGTTGCGGATCGCGGTGGTGATCTCGGTCGCATGCCGGATGCCCACATCGTGGACGCGGAGAATGGAGACGAGCAGGTAGCCACATCCGAGGCCAATGAACGGACCGGCAACAGCCGCGAGATAGCTGCCGGTATCCCAGGTCTGCACGAACAGATTCCAAAACGCATACAGGGTAAAGTTCACGTTCAAGAGCAGACACAGAATCGCAAACGGGACAAGCCAACGTCGCAATGGTGGCGCCAGGTCGGGCCACCAGAACCGGAAGGCACATCCCAACACCAGCGGCAGCAGCATAAAGAGGAGCAGCGGCCAGGCGACATCCCAGACGGAGACCTTCAATTGCGCGTCAACCGCCGCGACGGCCAAGGGTAACCCGAGCGGCAGGACGATGATCGTCGCGACGGTCAAGGTCACCAGCAGCGTGGTGGCGATGCTGGCATTTGCCCTGGCGACCTTGGCAAGGAGGGGAGCGAACGGCATCCCTGCGGACAGGGCCGCGACACAGAACCCGACCTTGATCTGGCCAGGGATGGACGCAGCGACCGTCAGCAGATAGCCGATGAACAGGAGGGGGATGAGGATGAAATTGATCCCCAACACCCACACAGCAATCTGCCAATGCACAAAGGACTGTGCGAGGAGCCTGCCGACCGGAATTCGGAGGCCGAGAGCGAACGTGTTGAGGATCACGAAGAGGAGGCCAAACCCATTCACCAGGACGACGACAGTAGGTTGCGTTGTCATTGGAGCCCCCCTTATTGGGTACTTGCTTCAGTAGTTGGTCAGTCAGTGCGCCCCGGCCTGCCGCCGAGACTGGCGTCTCGCTTGCAGTTGCGCCTCATCACGCTCGACCTGGTGGCGCATGCCATCGGAGACCGCGGTCACTCCTAGCGCGACCATGACGGCCAGCAAGAAGGCGAGCACAGGTCCCACACGCTTGAGCAGCGGCCCTCCTGGGAACGTCGCCTCGGCGCGATTGGGCGGCACCGTGGGCGCCGCGACCGGCTGGAACGATGCCACGAAAGTGGCAACCGTGGCACTCGTACCGAGAGCGGGCGCGGCGCCGCGCCCGCTCTCGGTCGGGGCGGGTCCGCGCTTCACGACAGAGAAGAGATACCAGAGCGAAGGCAACAGTATCACCAGACCAAGCAGGGAGACGATGAGCATCGGTCCCAGGACAGATGCTGGACTGGCTGCGTTGTCAATCGTCACATCCGGCACGATCAGATACGGCCACTGGGCAACGCCCCAGGCGAGCAAGATGCACACAGTCTCTGCGGCCACCAGGATCCGCGCCAGGGACTCCAGATTGCGCAGCAGCGCGGCAGCGGTCGCCAGGCCAATCACGATGGCGGCGATGGAGAGCGGCAGGGCCTTGCCAACCAAGCCGTGCCAGAGCGTTGGCGCCTCGGAGATGGCGAGCACCGCCGCCAGCGCGCCCAGCACCGCGGTCACGGCGCCCGCGATCAGCGCACGCTGCCAGAACCGTGTCGTGATTTCGAGATCTCCGGCCTTTTGCGTGTCAACGGTGAGGTAGGTCGCGGCAAGGACCGAGCAGAGCGCGACCGCGAAGAGGCCGCAGGCGAGGGCGAAGGGGGTGGTCCACGTCGTCCACGGATTGGCCTGCACTTGGAGTGGCGGTCCCGCCGACACGCGGATGTTCCCACTCGCTAGCGCGCCGGCGATGGTCCCGAAGAGAAACGGCGTGATCACGCTCGCGATATTGAAGACGTGGCCCCACCGGACGCCTGACCCAATTTCCAGGCCGTAGTTCGAGCGAAAACTGAACGCTGCGCCACGCAAGACGATGCCGATAACGGCCAGCGTAATGGGGATGAAGAGTGCGGCGGAGACGCCAGCGTAGACGATGGGGAAGGCCGTCCAGGTGACGACGAGCACAAAGATCAGCCAGACGTTGTTGGATTCCCACACGGGACCCATCGCTCGGGCAATCGCACCGCGTACGCGCGTCGCCTCCGGCCCCCTGGCAAGCAGGTCCCAGACCCCGCCGCCGAAATCGGCGCCACCGAACAGGGCGTAGGCGATCAACGCCACCCACGCGAGGATCGCGCTGAGCGCCGCCAGTGTAGTTTGTGACATATGGCACCGCCTGCTCCTGAATGCGTCAGAGCACCTTGCAAGGCGTCGCGGCAGATGCGCAGACGTGGGTCAAGGCGCGCCAGCGCGCTATTCAACACTGACCGCCACTTTTTTCTCCGGGACAAACGTCTTTTGCTCGCGGGCCAGGCGCCGCAGCAGCGCGATGGTGGCGACTGCCAGCGCAATGTAAATGGCGAGGAACACGAAGAAGAAAAAGCCGATGCCGCCGTTGGTCGTGACCCCATTACTGACTAGCATGATGTTGTAGATGATCCATGGCTGGCGTGCCAGCTCGGCCGCCACCCAACCAGCCTCAAGCGCCACAAAGGTGAGCGGGCCGCAGATCAACAGCACCCAGAGCAGCCAGCGGGCGGTCGGGACGGTCTTGTGCTGCCGAAAATAGCCGAACCAGAAGACGAGCGGCACGAGCAGAAAGAGGCCGCCGAGGGTTGCCATCGTATCGAAGGCCAGGTGCGCGATGGGATCGACCGCCGAGCCGGGCCAGGTGTTCTGCGGAAACGCATCGAGCCCAGTGACGGTAGCGTTGAAGTGGTTGTAGGACAGGAAGCTTAGCATTTTGGGGATGGTGATGGCGAAATAGACGGTCTGCTTCGAGGTGTCTACCCACCCAAAGAGCGCCAGCGGTGCACCGGCGGTGGTCTGAAAGAGCCCCTCCATTCCCGCCAGCTTCTCCGGCTGGTTGCGCGCGAGCGCCTCGCCGATCCAGCTGCCGACGATTGCTTGCGGAATGATCATCACCGCCGCGATGAGCATGCCCAGGAGCGCACCGCGACGATGGTACGCATCAATGCGACCGCGCAACATCCCGGCGGCGTAGACCGCCGCGACAGCAAAGCCGGTAACCTGATACGCCGCGACCAGCATGTGTAGCGCCTGCGACGGGGCCATGGGGTTGAACATCGCCGCCCAGGGATTGATGTTCGTGGCCTTGCCGTTGACGAGCGTGAAGCCGGTCGGGGTGTTCATCCAGGAGTTGACGGCCAGGATGAACTGCGCGGCGAGCGCGCCCGTAATCACCACGGGCAGCGAGCAGAGCCAATGAGCGCGGGGCGAGAGCCGATCCCACCCGTACAGGTACAGGCCCAGAAAGATTGCTTCCAGGAAGAAGCAGAAACCCTCGAACGTGAACAACAGTCCAAAGATGCCCGAGCCAAACGCCATGAAGCGTGGCCAAAGGAGCCCGAACTCGAACGACAGCGCCGTGCCCGACACCGCACCCACGACGAAGAGAATGCCCGCGGCGCGGCTCCAGCGGCGGGCCAGCGCGTACCAGGTGGCGTCGCGCCGGCGCAGGCCGATGCCCTCAGCAATGCAGAACATGAGGGGCAGGCCGATGCCTATGGCGGCGAAGACGATATGAAACGCCAGCGATACGCCCAGTGACGCACGCGCCGCAACATCTGAACTCATCTGCGCAACTCCATTCGATCCGGCCTCTCCGGTTGCGCGGCGCATGCAGGCTGCGACAACGGCAGCCTGCATCGCCTACACGCAGCAATAGTCCGACTCTAACATGTGAGCGTCGGGGTTCAGAGGACCTCGCGCTCTAGCCAGCGCGACTCCCGCTCACGGTTAGCGCGGGGGTGGCCGCACCGAGCCGCTCCAGGATGTGATCGCCCACACGCAGGGCGTTGGCCATGGCGGTTAGGGCGGGATTGACCGCGCCGATGCTGGGGAAGAAGCTCGTGTCCACGACGTAGAGATTGTCAACTTCGTGTGCGCGGCAGTTGACGTCCAGCACCGAAGTCTTGGGATCGGTGCCGAAACGACAGGTACCAGCCTGGTGCCCGACACCCGCGATGGGAATCTCCGTCTGGAGGTAGAGGTCACGTTGAATCAAGCGCCCCCGTTGCATGCCGAGCTGCGGCAGCATGGACTTGAGCTGCTCGTACAGCCTGTCGGCAGGGGCCTGGTTGTTCGGCGTGTAGCTGAGCTTGATGTTGCCCTGCGCGTCCACCGTGACCCGGTTGTCAGGCCGAGGGAGATCCTCGGTGGAGAGCCAGAAGTCGACGGCATGCCGGGCCGTATCGGTGAGTGACCAGGTGGGGGCGAGCTTGGTCAGTCGTGGCTTCTCGCCGCGATACATCGGTGCGACCGACTTGCCCGTCATCTGGATGTTGCCCATGGGGTACTCAAACCCGTCCACGCCCTTCAGGTAGAAGTCGTTCAGGCCCACCGTCTTCTGGTACACTGTGTCATTGACTTCCGTCGAGACGGCCAGTATTGCCCGGCTGTTGTGGAACATGTAGTTGCGGCCGACTTGGTCCGAGCCGTTGGCCAGTCCGTGGGGATGCTGGTCATTGGCCGACATCAAGAGCAGCTTGGCCGAGTTGGCGGCGCCGCACGAGACGACGACGATGTTGTCCTGGTAAATCTCACGGGCCCCGTCGTGCTCGACCACCACCTCGGTCACTTCGCGGCCGGATGGGTTGGTCATGAGCTGCACCGCCTGCGCGTTCGTCCGCAGGGTGACGTTGGGAAATTCCAGCGCGGGGCGTACGGCGATCACCTCGGCGTCCGCTTTGGCATGCACCAGGCAGGGGTAGCCGTCGCAGGTCTGGCAGCGGATGCAGGTGCTGGCGGCGCGATGCTGCTCGTCGAGCAGAATGCCGCAGGGCGCGTGGAAGGCACGGTAGCCGGCGGTCCGCAAGTCTTCGTACAGCTGCTGCATGCGCGGCTCATTGGAGACCGCGGGGAACGGGTAGGGCGCGCTGGCCGGCGGATCCGTTGGATCCTCGCCGTGGTGGCCATGTACCTGATAGAGCTCCTCGGCGTACGTATAGTACGGCTCCATGTCATCGTACGTGATCGGCCAGGCTGGCGAGACGCCGTCATGGTGGCGCAACTCGCCGAAATCCTCTTTGCGCAACCGATAGAGCGCGGCACCATACAGCTTGGTCGCTCCACCAATCACGTAGTGGACCTGCGGCTGGAAGGGCCTGTTCCCAGCATCGTACCAGGTGTCTGGCGAGATGTAGCGATTCTTGACGAAGACCTCCTCGGCGTCCCAGTTCTGGAGCTCGCGCGGGAGGAAGTCGCCGCGCTCCAGCAACAGGATACGCTTGCCCGACGGGGCCAGGTGGTAAGCGAGCGTGCCGCCACCAGCCCCCGTCCCGATGATGATCGCGTCATATTGATTGTCGTGGGCCATGGTGGTGCTCCTCCGTTCCGGTAGGGCAGTCGAGTTAGAGATGTCGCAGGCTTCACCCGGCCATAGGCGCCGAGGGCGATGCAGCTGTGGGAGCGCTAGGCGTCGCGGCCGCGGCAGGCG
>DASVOW010000438.1:0-3627 GCA_036383155.1 Ktedonobacterales bacterium | reverse complement strand
TCGAGTTCGCCCCCTTGCCCGACCCACTCCGTGTCCTGGATCGTGCCCGTCGCGTCAGGATACGTCGCCTCCTCCAGCGTATCAGTCTCCGCCAGCACTTCTGCCAGGTCAGGGTTGTCCGTCTCACCGCCCTGGCGTACGCGCCGCTCCGGCTCATATTGGTGGATGATATCGTCGTAGTCAAGAGGCATTGCCGCGGACGTATCACGATTGCCAGGTAGTGTGTTACCACTCCCGGCCAATGGATTAGGCTCGTCCGAGGGCCTCGCGTCACGCGACTCATGCAGTTCAGAATCTTCGGAATACTTAGAATGTTCGGAAGTGGACATGTGATCCTCCTTAGTGCCGCGCCAGTGAGTGTCAGCACGTCCTGTGCCGTTTATACCACTAGCGCGAGCGAGTCGGCCTTAGGCAACGTCCGCTGTCCGGTGCACGGGCCCGCAGGCGTCAATGCGGCAATGGATAGCCTGACGCCGTTGGAACCGCTTTCAAGGAGGATGCGCACCCGCACTCGCCTCCCGCAGGAAGCAGGCGGATAGTTCGGAGCCTCAACCCGCCTCGCCTCGCCTTGCGTCCCCGTGTAATCAGTGTCCGCGTCGAGCTACACGCCAAGCCGATCAATGGGCGCGCGCACCCGTGCGAGCCGCACCGATGGCAGCCGCCGTGACGAGCGCGAGGGCGACGATGGCGCGCGGATCCAGCGCCTCGCGCAGCACGAGCCAGCCGACGAGCGCAGCAATCGCTGGCTCCAGGCTCATGAAGATGCCGAATGCCCCTGCAGACATGCGCCGCAGCGCGGCGATCTCCAGCGAGTAAGGCACAACCGAGGAGAGCAGCGCAACGCCTGAGGCCAGCAGCAGCAAGTGAGGATCGAGCAGCGCGCGCCCGGCACCCGCGATCCCCACCGGTAGCAGAAACACCGCTCCAACCGTCATTGCGAGGGAGAGCCCCGTTCCCCCTGGAAATACCCTGCCTACCCGTGCGCTCAGCAGGATATACGTCGCCCACCCCCCACCTGCGCCGAGCGCTAACAACAAACCAAGTGGGTCGAGCCGAGCCGCGCCCAGCGTTCCTAGCGGCGCGAGCAGCAGAATCCCACCAAGCGCCAACACGACCCATACCAGATCCAGCGCCCTGCGCGAGCCAGCGATGGCAACACCGAGCGGACCCACGAATTCCACCGTCACCGCGATGCCGAGGGGGATACGGGTAAGCGCGGAATAGAACGCAAAGTTCATCAACGCCAGGACGAGCCCAAAGAGCACCACGGCGACATAGTCAGCGCGTCTCGCGCCAGTAAGAACCCCAAGGCGCCCCACCTCCGCACCTTGATGCAACCGACGCCAGGGCCGCCAGTAGGCCAGCAGCATCACAGCGGCCAATGCCACCCTCAAGAAGACCATGCCCGCCGGCCCGAGCGCGCTGAAGAGCTCTTTGGCCAGCGCCGCGCCCAGTTGGACGGCGAGCATGCTGAAGAGCAACAGCATCGACGGCGGCACAGGAACTGTGCCGGCAGCGCGCACCTGGAATGGGGCGATCGCTTCGCTTGTGCCTCGCGGGCGAGCAACCCCGTCGTTCATGGTCAAGCCCATTGGAAGAAACCTCTCAAACGAAAACAGTTTCAGACACTAGACACGGGTATCGATGTCGCCCCGCGCTGGCACGGCCACACCACCTCCACCTCAGGATACCACCAAGCTCCTCCGTTTCGGCAGAGCCACACCGGATGGTTGTGAGTTCGCCCATCCTGGTCGCTCGCAGTGCACGCAAGCACATACTCTGAGGTACATGTTTGGAGCCTTGGAGGAGGCAACATTCATAGTATCTGATTCCATGACGCCAGCGTGAAAACGGAACTAAGAGCCACGAAGTGATACTCTGCGAGCCTGCGGTTCCGCTGGGCAATCATGCTACGGAATTTCTCTTCCGCTCCTCTACCTGGGCCTCAAGCCAGCGGGCCTCTGACGGTAGCGCTACTCCCCGCGCACCAGCGCGCGCGCGATAGCATTATGCCGTTCGATCAGGAGCGGCAGATCCACATCCACTAGTTGTCCCTCACGAATGCGCACCCGCCCGTCGATCACATTGAGGTCCACGTTCTGCGGCTGGCAAAACACCAGCGCACCAAAAGCATCATGCACCGCACCACCTGCCAGCGGTAGACTATCCGCACGCCACCCCACGATGTCCGCCGCCATGCCCGGTGCAAGCTGCCCAATATCATCGCGCCCCAGCACCTCCGCCCCGCCGCGCGTTGCCAGCCACAGCGCCTCGTGCGCCGTCATGCCAGCGGGATCGCCCATCACCCGATGTAACAGCATCGCCTGGCGCGCCTCGCTAAGCAGGTGCGATCCATCGTTCGAGGCCGAGCCGTCCACGCCCAGTCCCACCCTCGCGCCTCCTTCGCGCAGGCCGCGTACCGGCGCTATCCCCGACGCCAGCCGCATATTCGACGTTGGACAATGCGCCACACCCGTCCGTGTATGCCCAATCCGCTCGATCTCAGCGGCGTGCGGATGCACCATATGCGCATGCCACACATCAGCCCCCAGCCACCCCAGCTCCTCGGCCAGTTCCACCGGTGTCTTCCCGAACGCCTCGCGGCAATACACCTCTTCGTCCCGCGTCTCCGCAAGATGCGTATGCGAGTGCACCCCATGCGCCCGCGCCAGCGCAATACTCTCGCGCATCAGTTCAGGCGACACTGAGAAGGGCGAGCATGGTGCCAGCACGATACGCAGCATTGCATACCGCTGCGGATCGTGATACTCCTCGATCACCCGCAGCGAGTCGCGCAGGATCGCCTCTTCATCCTCTACGACGCGGTCCGGCGGCAATCCACCCTGCGATTCTCCCACCGACATCGAGCCGCGCGCCGCGTGAAAGCGCATACCCATCTCGCGCGCCGCATGAATCTGATCGTCGAGCCGCGCGCCGTTTGGCCAGATATACGTATGGTCGCTCGTCGTAGTGCAACCTGAGAGCATCAACTCCGCCATCGCCGTCTTCGTGCTGACGTAGATAGCCTCCGGTGTCAGCCCCGCCCAGATTGGATAGAGCGTTCGCAGCCAGGTAAAGAGGTTTGCATCCTGTGCCGCCGGGATATTGCGTGTCAGCGTCTGATAGAAGTGGTGATGTGTATTTACCAGCCCAGGAAGGATCACCATGTTGGAAGCATTGACGACGCTATCAGCCGTCTCTGGCAATTCGCTCGTTGGCCCCACCTGCCGGATGACATTATCCTCGACATACACCCCGCCGTCTGAAATACGCGTGTCGGCATCATCCATCGTCACGAGCGGGGCAGCGTGTTTGATCAACAAAGACGGCATGGCAAGAGACTCCTGAGAATAACAAAGAATTAGTAGCGCGTTGGCATATGTCGCGCCTAACTCGCCGGCGACTCCACGTACGGTGAGCAAAGCGCAAAGGCGCGCACGTCTACCAGCCCTTTATCCGTAATTTTGAGATCTGGAATGACAGGCAGCGCGAGGAAAGCCATCGCCATGTAGGGATTGGCGAGCGGACAGCCCAGCCTGTGCGCCGCTTCGAGCAGATGCGCCATTGCCGTACGCACCACCTCCAACGGCTGATCCGACATCAATCCAGCAATCGGCAGCGGCAATG
>DASVOW010000437.1:0-1745 GCA_036383155.1 Ktedonobacterales bacterium | reverse complement strand
CCATCACGCCAGATCGTCCAGCACGATGGGCGTACAACTTTGCAAGTGGAATAGTGTCTCGAACGCAGCCTCTCCATATCATCACGCCCAACCGCATGTTTCGCGTGATCGCGCCTCTTGGCTACGATGCGATCGGCACGCGTAGTGAGTCCTCTGTGTTGGAAGGAGATGTGCTCTCGCTGCAGTGTACACCAGGCGTCTTCCGCGCACGCATAGCGCTGGCATAGTAACACCACGTGAGTTTTGGATAAGCGCTAGCCAGTTGCCAAGAGGTCGAGGTCGCGATCGAGGTGAAGCGACGGCTTCTTGGGCTGATGGCAGTAGGCGATCAGGCCTGCCAGGAGGTGAGCCAGGAAATTGCAGGGGCTGCGATGACGGGTATGCTCGATCTGGCAGCTGTTCTTGAGCTGATCGTTGACGCTCTCGATGATCGCGCGCTTACGCAGCAGCAGTTTGTCGGTGTAGGCGAGGACCCGCTCCCGCATGTTCTTGCGCACCTTGGTGATCAGCAGAATGCCCTGGGTCGTGAAGAGTTGCTCGGCGAGCGCCTGGGAGATGTAGCTACGGTCGCCAAAGAGCTTGCCGAACAGGCGGCGGACCAGACGCGGGACTGGGCGGCGGTCGTCGACATTGCCGGGGGTGAGACAGAACGCCAGCAACTCGCCGCGGTCGTTGACCACCAGGTGCAGCTTGAACCCGTAGAACCAGCCCACCGAGGTCTTGCCGCGGCGCGCGTCCACCCGAAAGACGCGATGCTGAGCGATGCGGGCGTTGTGGCAGACCGAAAGCGCGGTGGAGTCCACAAAGCTGATCCCCGTGCAGGTTCCTAGCTGCGTCTGGAGGTAGACGGCGAGTGGCAGTACGACGCGCGGGATGAGGGCGACACAGCGCGTGTAGCTGACCAGCTGGGGAAACTCGGCGCGCAACTGCGTCTGGACATACTGCGTGTAGAAGCCTTTGAACGTGCGATAGCCGGACTGCTGGAAGACGATCAGGATGGTCATGATCTCGCTCGGGCTGAGTCGCGTCGCCCGCTTGCGCTGGCGTTGGCCGGAGGCCACTTGCTCCCGCTCCCAGCACGGTTCAAACGTTTGCCAGAAGGTGTCCACTGAGTAGTACAGGTCGAGTATACTCATCTACAATGCCTCCAGATCGGGACTGACGGGTTGTTTGGTAAACCGCATCATATCCTGACTGAAGGCATTTCGCTTATCCAAGACTCACGTAACATTATTCTTGGAATCTGGCTACTTGTCAGCCCGGAGATATTGGGTTTATCGCCTAACGTGGCTAGGCTGGGGCGCATCGCAGGGCCTGTGGCGATCTTTATAGCTGTGCTGGCACTGCGCGATGTGACACGCGGGGCCCGTGTCGTGAATCTTCTCACGTGGCTGTTCTTTTTGATTGCGATTCCTGCTGCCCAGGGAGTGACTACGCTCGATTATGTGATTGGTACTGTGGTTGGGTGGCTGCTGATTGTGTTCGCTCTGCCGCGAGGTGCAGTTCACCAGCGGATGGATGGAGGTTGGCGTGCGATCGTATGGCCGGATCCGGTGCGCTATCCCGACATCTGAGATATGTACACAATCTGACAATTAGCCTTTGGTCTTCGTCGAGTCCCCGCGTCTATCTCGTTTGCTAGAGAGCCGTCTGCAACTCCAAAAATACTCCATCATCGCGCCCGTAACACTGTCCGCCAGCGATTTAATAGGAAACTTGGGCGTACCTACTTGGTGCGTGACCCA
>DASVOW010000436.1:0-9778 GCA_036383155.1 Ktedonobacterales bacterium | reverse complement strand
GGCACCGCGAATGTGCTCACCAGCTCCGAGAGAACCATTCGCGCCGCGATGCGACTGGCGACCTCACCGCGCGCCTCGCCACCCATGCCGTCGGCCACGATGAAGACGGCAAATGGCGCTTCTTTGGTGACATCGTCGCGGAGGTCGCAGATAAAGGACGAGTAGGCATCCTGGTTTTCAGAGCGGACAAGGCCGACGGTGGTGGCAGCGCCGACCTCAAGCAGCAGGCGCTCCTGGGGGTGCTCAACGATGAGCAGGCTGGGAGCGGACCCGGCGTCGTGGAGGGCGAGCGTGCACGCGCCCGCCACATCGGCGGGCGCGGTGAAGCCGCCCGCCGCGCCATACCCAACGATGCTGCGCAGGGCGGCCTGGGAGGCTGGCTCATCGGGGGGAGCCTCGACGGGCAAGCCCGCCAACTCCCCCAGACTGCGGGCGAGGAAATTCGCGTCACGGGCAAAGAGGGCGCCGGCGTCGTCCAGCAGCGCCCCAACGTATTCGGCGGTCTCCAGGCCAGCGAGATAAGCACGGCTATTGTGGATAACGAGCACATCAGGGCTGACATGCAGATGGGCGATATCGTTGCGGTGCAGGTACGCGAGCGCGTCGGCGAGCCCCGCGCCGGCAGTCAGTGCGGCGGCGGCATCGAGCCGTGCCCCATCGCTAGCGGTGGACGCGGGCACACCCTCGGGGGAAACGAGCGTGTCGAGCGCGAGGTAGGAGCGCCCGCCGGCGGAGAAGGCTGAGCGCGCGCCGAGCAGACGCGGATGGCGCAGCCCGAGCAATGCCCGTTGCGCGAAGCTATTAAGCTGCCCCTCGGCTCGCTCGATCAGCGTCACATAAGCGTCGCCGGCTGTGCTGGCATCGTCTGGCGGCTGGCCACTCTCGCTCTCGCCACTCTCCGAGACCTCCCGCGCCAGGTAGCGCGTCTCCTCGGCGTTCGTCGCCAGCACACGCATGATGGTGTATGCGCCGGCACGCGCACCCTCCACCAGCGGCTCCGGCCGCTCGGCTGCGGCAGGCGTGGCCTCGGGCTGCGCCTCAGACGTGGTCGGCGCCTGCGGAGCCTCCCCCACGGCCGGTGTCTCTGGCGTCTGCGCACCAGTCGCGGTCGCCGTGCTCTCAGGCTGCGCGGCGCCGGCGGGTGTGGGCGCGGGGGCATCCTGCGTACTGTCGATCACAGCGACCTGCTCAGCTGTGGACCCCGTCTGCGCCTCAAGTATGCTATTTTCAACTGGACGATCACCCACATTCGGCGCGCCCTCGCTACGCTGATCTTGCTGCTCCACGCCTACCCCCTCGCTGGCGTATGTGACACCGTCGTGCTGCTGGAGCCGCGACGGTGTACGTGTACCGGCGCTATCTCGCCCTGCACTGTATGTGATGTGTAGTAAACTGCTATGTTTCTTGTATGCGCGTTGCTCTAGTGTATAGCATGTTACGGGTTCGCGTCGAGCGCGTAGACCCATCCGTCACTGCTGCCGATATAGACGACACCGTCATGGACGATGGGCGAGCCTGGCACCATCTCGCTCGTCTGGAAGCGCCAGCGCAGCTTGCCCGATGTCGCATCGACGGAGTAGACCGCGCCATCAATGCAGCCGAAGTAGATCGCGCCGTCGGCATACGCCGGGCTGGAGTTGACCTGCTGCCCAACGGTGTAGCGCCAGAGCCGCTGGCCGGTGCGCCGCTCGATGCAGTAGAGGTTTTTGTCGGTAGAGCCGATGTAGAGCTTGTCGCCGACGATCAGCGGCGAGGAGATGATGAAGCGCTCGGTCGGCTCGCGCCACGCCAGCCAGCCGGACTTGCTTTCGAGCGAGTAGATGCCGAAATCCATCGAGCCGAAATAGACGTAGCCGTCGGCGACCACCGGCGACGAGATGATGCCGCCCTGGGTGCGATGCTTCCATTTGAGCTCGCCGGTGAGGATATCCACCGCATAGAGGTGGTTGTCGGAGGAGCCGAAGTAGAGCAGCCCATTGGCGCTGGCAGCCGAAGACTGCACCTCAAGGTAGGTGCGGTCGCGCCAGATGCTGCGCCCGGTGCGCGGGTCGATGGCGTGCATGTGGCTATCGTCGGCGCCGACGAAGAGCCGGTCGTCGAAGACACGCGGCGACGAGCGCACGTGGTGCCAGGCGCGGTACCGCCATTGCTCTTTGCCGGTGGAGGCCTCGACGCCGTAGACGTTGAAGTCCTCCGAGCCGACGATCACGAGGTGCCGCCAGACGGCAGCCTTTCCGCAGATGCCGCCTTCGGTGGCGAACTTCCACCAGAGGCGGCCCGATTGGGCGTCGAGCGCATAGAGGTTATTGTCGTAGGAGCCGACATAGAGCACGCCGCCCGCCAGGGTAGGCGTGGAGCGCACCTCCTCTTCGGTGCGGAAACGCCAGCGCACATTGGTGGAATGGCTGAACGCGGCGCTGGCGACATCCTGGGGTCCCCAACTGGTGCGCGGCCCACCGGTCGCGCGCGCCGAGCGGAAGTAGCCGGTGTTGTCCACCGTGGGGCCGATCCCAAGGGCCTGCTCGATTGCCTGACGCAGCTCCAGCACAGTCTGGTAGCGCTTTTCCTTGTCGTGCTGGAGGCAGCGCATGACCACCGCCTCTAATTCCAGCGAGATAGCGGGATTGAAGGCGCGTGGCGGGCGTTCGTGAAATGAGAAGGGCGCCTGGAAGCGCGGATCGGTCTTGGTCAGGAGGTGGTGCATCATCGCGCCCAGCGCGTAGATATCCGAGCGCGACTCGGCTTTGCGCTCGTATTGCTCCGGCGCGGCGTAGCCCTGCGTGCCGACATTCGTCTGATAGTCGTCGGTCTGGAAGACCTTGGCGATGCCAAAGTCGATGAGCATAACGCGACCCTCAGGTGTGAGGATCACATTGCTCGGCTTGAGGTCGCGGAAGATGACCGGCGGATTCTGTGAGTGCAGATAGCCGACGATGTCACAGAGCTGGATCATCCAGCCCGCGACCGTCTCGGGTGGCATAAGCCCCGTCTGGCGCTCGAGCACCTGCTCCAGATCCAGTCCATCGATGTATTCCAGCACCAGATAGGCGCGGTTGAATTCGATGAAGGAGTCATAGACGCGTGGGATGTTGGGGTGGCGCAGACTATCCAGCACGTTCGCTTCGCGCTCGAAGTTTGCCATGTTGGTGTGCAGGTCGCTGAAGCGGGGGATCATTTCCTTCATCGCGCGCAACGATTTCGCGCTCGCAAACCGCTCGTCGCGCACGACGTAGACGTGCCCCATGCCGCCCTTGCCCAGCACGCGCTCGACGCGATAGCGGTTCTGCAAGAGTGTGCCGGGGGCGAGCTGGTACGCTGCGCCGTTGGCTAGTTGTGCTGTCTCATCTTTATCGTTAGGACCCTTCGTCATCACCATACTCCCACCGCTTTCCCTACTGCAACGAAGGTTGTGCCCAGCAACGCAGGCGTCACGGCTCGTCGCTCCCGGAGTCCGGCTTCATGTCCATCCGCGCCTGACATCTCAGCCGCGAATCCGACGTGTATTGTGTCACATACGAGTGGATGCGACCCGACCATTACCTCTCTAGGCCAGTGTGAGAGCGCCACATGCTAGACGGCGATACAGTAGCCGCTTCATGTGCTGACAGATCTGAACGTTGTCGCGTTGGATGGGTAATCGCATCTATATAGGAGTGCGAATAGGCAAGTGAGCGGAGCGTGTTGCACTCCTTAAACAATACAACGCAGCACCAGCCAAAAGATATTGCGCAGTTCACACTGCTCGTGCAACGGCGGACACTACGCAGAGAACGTGTTGCGGACGCGAGGCATCAGCAAGCGAGAGCGCGAGTAGGTCCTATTGTACCATACACCTTACACAATGTCACACCGCGATATCTTCTATCGGTGCGAGCAAGGCGCGTGCCTCGTCCGCCTGTGGGCCATGTGGGCGCAGCGCCAGGGCCAGACGCAGATCGAGCGCGGCGGTGACGTAGTCGCCGGAATTGAAGGCGTAGCGTCCCAGGAGCACATAGGGGGCGGGATCGGTCGGATCGAGCGCAATGGCGTCGCGTGCGGCATAGTAGGCGAATGACAGCTGCCCGATGTGGTCGTAGACGGCGGCGAGCAGATAGCGGATCGGCTCGCTGTCGGGGAAGCGCCGGACGGCATCTAATGCGGCCTGGCGCGCGCGATCGGTCGTCAGCAGGTGGAGGCCGCTATCGGCGTAGAGTTGGAGCAGGGCGATGGTATCGGCAGGGTCGTGTGAAAGCTCGGCGGCGCGTTCGAGGGCAAGCTCGCCCGTGATGTAGTCGTGCCGCCCGAGGGCGAGGCGCCCCGACGCAGCCCAGATGACGGAGTTGTTTGGGTCAAGGGCGGCGGCGTGGTCAAACGCATCGGCGGCGCGTTGCGCATTATCATCGGCCAGCGCTAGCTGTCCCGTGGCATACCAGGCGAAGCTGAGCCGGGGCGCAAGGCGCAGCCCGGTGGCGATCTCTTGCCGCGCGTCGCTCGGCCGGCCCAACACCCACAAGGCCCAGCCGAGGTAGGCGTGGGTCGCACCGTCTTGCGGCGCGAGCGCGAGGGAGGCGCGCAGGGGCGCGAGCGACAGGCTCGGCAGCCCTATCGCAAGGAAGCGATAGCCCAGGAGACTAAAGCTTGCCGCGTCTTGTGGCGGGCGCGCGGCCAGCACGAGGAAGCCATTGTCTACCATCTCGTCGGCGTAGGCATTTGGCTCGGCGCGCAGCGCGACGAAGTCCGCACGGGCAGCGGCGTAGTCGCCACGCCAGAGGGCAAACAGCCCCAGATGCTCGCGCGCCTGCGGATCGTCGGCGGGAAGAGCTGCCCAGGCCCGGAGCGCGTCGTCGAAGCGGCTCTGCCGTTCATAGAGCAGGCCCAGACGCTGCGACGCCTCATGCGAGCCCATCCGCTCGGCGTGCCGCCAGGCGTTTTCGGCGCTGGCATCGTCGCCGGTGGTGGAAAGAGCGTTGCCCAGGCCCAGCCAGCCGGCAGCGCCGGTTTGCGTGTCGCCGGCGGCGCGGGCGATGCAGGCGCGATACGCGGCGATGGCGTCGCGCCATTCCTGTTGTAGTGCGCGCACGTCACCCGACGCGCAATAGGGGCGCGGATCGGCGGGCGATTCGGCGCTGGCGGTGGCATAGAAGGCGAGCGCGCGATCGTAGCGCAGGCCGGCACGGGCGCTGGCAGCGGCGCTGAGATAGCCGCCGACACCGGGGCCGTCGGGGGCGACGACGGCGAGCGTCCCGAGCAGCGTCAACGTGAAGAGTATCAGCCGCACGATGTTTCTGACATGGCGAGCGCGGCGAGCATAGTGCTTGCTGAAGCGGTGCTGGGGCGGGTATGCCGGAGCGGGCACGACGGATGGCGCGCGCTCGTCGCTCACGATCACTGCGATGGCGACTGGCGGCGCGCTCGTGGAGATAGGTGCGGTGTCTACGGTATCTGCGCTGTCTGCCACGACCTGGCACTACCTTAATACTGCGAAGGTGGAATAGTGGAAGACGGACCTCACCCTCTGCTCTCTTCCTTTGGAGGGAAGTGGCAGCGCGACGAGCGAGGGCACGCTAGCGGGGTCCGGTCGTTATGGGCGCTATTCGGGATGATCAGATGCTCATTCTAGCGGGGGGGTGGGGGACGGTCAATGTGGCCCGGACGTTTCGGCCCCCAGGCGGCAAGGCGGCTGGTTGTGGGATCAATGCCCGCACGCGCGGTTTTGTCGCGATGAGCTGAGCCAGGGATGGACCAGAGAAGCGCCGTTTTGGCATGCCCCTTGCTGTGCCGCATGCTTATTGCACTTCTGCGCGCTGAGCCCGCGTTTCCCCTGATCATGCACGCTGCTTCTCTCTCGCAGACCTCCTTCCGTGCGTGTATGTCTCATCCTTGCATGTGCTGTTTGGCTCGCGAAGACACGGCTCACAAGCGACGCTTGCCTCCTGTATGAAGCGCGCTGTGTTCATTGATGCGTGTGCAGAAGTGTGCGATGGAGCGCATCACATCCGGCACAGCGGCGTGCCGGACGCAATTATAGTCGTCTGCTAGAGGGCCGAATGATGAATACTGCATTGATCGCCACAGCGGAGCCGCAGCGCGCTCCGGCACTCGCGCTGTCGGAAGCGGTCGCGCCGGTGGTGCTGACCGTGCAATCGCTGCTGCGCAGCCGGATGGAGGTGGCTACAGCGCTGCGCAACGCGCAGTTCGAGATTCGCTCCGTGGCGGCGTGGGACCGGCTGCCAGAGGCGGTGGAGCGCGTCCAGGCGGATATCGTCCTGGTGGATATGGATGTGGTGGAGAGGGAGACGGCGCAGAGTGGCAGGCTCTCAGGTCACCGGCTGGTGACGCTGCTGGCGCGCCAACTGACGCGCCGCCCGACCGCGTTGGTGGTGATGACGCACCTCGACTTTGCCGAGATCGAAGACCTGGCCCGTGCCGGTATCTCCGCGCTCATCCCCCCACAGGCAGGGGCGCGACGGCTGGTGCAGCTTATCCAGGCGGCGCTGGAGCGCACGCGGGAGCGCTACCGCCGCGAGAGCGTCTGCCGCGCGGTGACGGTTCCGGTGGCAGATGCCGCAGTAATACCCGGTGGGGCAGCGCAGCAGATGCAGAGCATGGAGGCCACGCAGATCGCGGAGCTGGTGCGGCGCTTCACCGAGCAGCTGGCGGTCAAGCAACTGGCCGCGCCACACGATGAGACCGCGCCCCCAGCGCAAGCGAGTGCGCCTGCCACCCCACAGAGACGCGTGAAGCAGCGCCGTGCGGCTCGCACCAGCAAAACGACGCGCGGCAGGTGAGTGATGAGGAACAAAATGATAGGCCCCAAGGTGCGCTCTGGGGCCTATCATTTTGTTTTCCAAGCCAATAACCCCATGATGGAAGGTGTACGAACGGCCGTTGATTCCATATCTGCGTAGGGATCAGACTGTGAGATTCTTGTGCCCAAGTGGATTCGCAAAAGGTCCGGACCAGGGTGGAGGGCTGAAGACGCTTTCGCATCAGAGGCCAAGCAGTGGCGCTAATCCGAGACTTGTGCCAATCCGCTTAAGGGGAGAGCGCCGCCTATGATATTCCAGATCAGATAGTAGGCGAGACGCAGCGTGAGCGGAGCCAGGAAGCCATATGCTCGGAAGAGCCAGACTTCCAGCAAGTTGATGGCAAAGACGCTGCAAAGAGCACCGCCATCACTCCGGCGTGGCCCCTGAAAGACCACGACCTGCATGGCCGGCTCAACCAAGGAGACCAGGACCGCCAGCACCCACAAGACCTGGGACTCGAAATCCTTCCCGGATTCCGCGGTTATCCTATCGCTGCCCCGGTGATCTCGTGTGTCATCTGCCTTCTCATCTCATCGCGGCCGACCCGGCGCCGCGCGTAAGGGCGCGTTAAGAAGGAACCCTGCCGCGCTCCCCTCAGGTCGAGGGGAGCACCGACGTGCCTGCCTTGGCGACGATCTCCTGCAGAGCCGCGACGTGTTGGTCGAAGGCCGCCCGGCCGACGCTGGTGAGCCTCGCCGATGTGCGCGGCCGCTTTCCGACGAAACGCTTACGAATCTCGATGTAGCCGGCGTCCTCGAGCGTCGTGAGCTGTTTGGACAGGGCGGAGTCCGACAGGCCGGCGCTGTCGCGCAGGAACTGGAAGTCCGCCCACTCGGTGGCCGCGAGTAGGGAGACGAGCGCGAGCCGGGTGGGTGCGTGGATCAGTTCGTCGAACTTGGGCTTGATCACCGACGGCTCCCGGATCGGTTCGCGAGCATGAGGCCCTGAAGGTACCGCATAAGCATCGGTCCGCCGACCACGAGCATCACGGCGGCGACCGAGACACTTATGGTCGCGGCGTACGAAATCCCGGACGCTTTCAGTATGAACGCGACCACCAGCGACACGCCGACGGTGACCGCCACGAAGCCCGGGATCGCGACCACTCCGCCGGGGCCGAGCAGGTCGTTGCGCGGTTGGGCGCTACGGACCGCGCGGAACACCATCCGCCCGGTGCTGGTTAGCACTCCGGCCACGAACACGGCGGTGCCGATCCCGACGACCAGGCCCTGTTGGGTGTCGACGGCCGCCGCGAGCACGACCATCAGGACCGCAATGGCCCACCAGTACCAGTTGGGAATGACAGCCAGTCGGATGACCTGCTCCTGCCGTTGGCCGATCTCGTTGAGTGCGCGGGCGGCCTCCTCGGGCCGTACCTGGTCAGTCATGGTCACATGCCCTCCTCGTTGTACGTTCCTCCAGGGAAGATACCACACTGTTTCCCGATAGGAAAGTACTTTCCTTCGGAAAGGATACCATACACTTTCCTGATTGGCAAGTACTTTCCTCAAGGTGTACTTTTGGCTCGTTCAGTGACACGCCGACATCATCGAGGCGCGTGATGTTTCCCTGGCACAGTTCGGTAGAACTCGAAGGTAGGTTCTAAGCCAATGGGCAAACGTCGTGGCCCAAGTGAAAGGCCGGTCCGTCCTCAGTGTGAAAGTGGACGTCCAGGTGGGTAGGCAGGGTTTCGGTCGCCCGTTGCCCAGTCGGCTTAGTTCCACACGACGGGCACCGACACTGCTGTGTAGTAGATGATGTTCGTCGCCGACGACCAGCCGCTCGCGGCCGGGAAGACCATGCGCATGGTATATACTGCGAGCGTGCCGGGTCCCGCAACGAAACCGGCATCCTGCGGTGGGCGGAAGGTGCCCGAGCCGGCTCCTGCACCGCAGCCCCATTCCTTGGCGATGGCGCTGTGGCCCGCGCTATCGGCGATGAGCGCCATTTGCGGCGTCATCCCACCCGACTCGCACGTGGTCGCGAAGGAGAAGGCGACGGTGGTGGTGCGCGACAGCGTCGCGTGTGCGCTGGGCGCGGTGATAGACATTCCGTTGTCACTGGCAGCGTCGCTGGCTGGAATATCCAGGGTGCGCGTCACGAAGGCGTTCTTGAAGATGCAGTGATAGCTCTGGCCAGTGGGGCGCGCTGGAATGTCCACATACCAGCCAACGCCAAGATAGAGCGCCTGATCGGGGAAGCCGTGCTGAAAGGCGACGCCATCGCACGTCTGGCTGCTCACGCCGAACGGGGGAAGCGAGACAGTCTTCAGTATCAGGCGGACGGTGGCGGGCCGTGAGACATCACGCGTGACGAAGAGTTGTATACCGGCTCCCCGCAGGGAGGTGATGGCGGCCACGGATGCGACGAGCGTGATTGCGAGCAGGGCGCATGCCAACATGGCCTGTCCCCATCCACTGCGAAGCCATACTCTCAGGCGCATCATCACCCTCCCATTCATCCTCGTGACACCATCTGAACAGACAAACCACCTACTGTCCTCTTGCTTGCGCATTATACCATCTCATCCGTATAAAACCTTCCGCCTGCATATGCGGGAGCGGATTCGTCTGGAGACATAATCATGGGGACCACGCACATCGGCGAAAAAGAGGGCGGTGAACTGAACCCCTCCTGCCATCCTCGGTAAGTGCGCAAGATCCGAGAAGTTTTCCTCAGCCTGAGTGAGGTATGCTGCATCCAATCGGGATGCGTAACCCGATTGGGAGATGTATGAACGGCTGGTGACGATCAGCAGAAAGGCCAGGGGAACGATGTTCACGAAAATCGGTACCATCACGGTAGGCGTCAGCGATCAGGACAAGGCCCTCGATTTCTATGTCAACAAACTTGGTTTTGAGAAAGTAAACGACCAGCCCATGAGCGAAACTGAGCGCTGGGTGGAAATCGCTCTGCCCGGCACGGAGACGCATCTCATGCTCGGTCTGCGCGGCCAAAGCGGCATGAACAATCGGGGCATGACCGGCTTC
>DASVOW010000435.1:0-5754 GCA_036383155.1 Ktedonobacterales bacterium | reverse complement strand
GGGAATGGCCGGCATTTCCCTCCAGACACGCGTTAGGCAGACACGTCACTCAGGACGGCATACAGGCAAAAACAGAACCTCAAAGCTGCCAGTCGCGCGTCCCTGCGCAACCAGCAGACACCTGTAGGTGAGCGTGCCTCGTGATCGGCGTCGCTAGCTTGGGCTGCTCTGTGGAGGCTGCTGCTCTGTGGGCTGCTCGGGTACGCGCGCCTCCACCGGAGTAGCGACTGGCGGCATGCTCACGGCCGGGGCACTGGTGGCGGCCTCATCTTGCCGGCTCGCCATGGCGGAAGTATCGGTTGCAGTATCAGTTGCGGTGGCGGTCGCCTGGCCCACGCCTGACGCGGCAGAAGCTGGCGCGGCTTCGACTTTAGCGTCCTCGAGCTGGGAGGCGATCTCCGCTTTGATCTCCTCAGTCACCATGCGAGCGCCCAATTCCGCCAACTCCCGCTCGACCTCCGCGACCCACGTGTGTTCGATCACGGCAACGAGCGCCGACGTGCCCGGCTGGAGGGCTTCCCCTAGCTCACGAAGGCGATCATCAGGAAATCCGGAATCGCGGAGTCTGGCGGCCAGCCCGCCAATGGCAGCTCCGACACCAGCCGTGACCAATACCGCCGGGGGTGCCACGAGGCCGATGGCAGCGCCCACGATCCCACCAATCACCGCCCCTCTGCCGCCGCTCATGTCGCCGGTCTCGCGGATATGCAGTTTGTTGTCCGCTGCGCGCTGGATCACGGCAGCATCCGTAATGTCGATCAGTTTCTCTTTCCTGGCCTCTTTGAGCTCTGTGAGCGCCTTGCTCGCGCCATCTTCATCTGGGAACGCCGCAACAATCAGTTCCATGGGCACATCTGACATGTGTATAGTCTCCCCTACGGGTAGAATGCTGTTCGACTCCACCCTGCGCTACCTGATGATCAGGATCCACGGCAACGATTTGCCTGTGGTGTGCCATCAGCATAGGACACGGTCATTTCTGGTCGCATCGGTCACAGAGCGTGTCTGTATGGATAGTCCTTGGGCTGGCTCCACAGTGAGGGCGCAGCTCGCTCTCAGCTGAGTGCCTGTTTCATGCCGAGCGCGGGTAGACGGCTCAACGCGAGGCTCGCACTCTTATAGCGGGCGGTTACAACTTCCGTGCGTTTCCGTTTACTTTTGAATGCGCCTGTTTTGGGCGCGCCTGCACAGAAGATTGAGGGCACGTTCATGGCAAGCAGAAGAGCGGCGTACATCCAGGCGCGTACGGAGTTATTGGAGCGGATCACGCGCATGTTACGTGAGGATGAGCGCATTGTCGCGGCCTGGCTGTCTGGGAGTTTTGGCCGCGGTGAGGAGACATGGCTGAGCGATCTGGATCTGCATGTCATCGTGTCCGATGCCTTTAGCACATCGTTGTGCACTGCTCCCTGGAACGAGGCAGCGAAAACGACGCCAGAGCGACTGGCGCTTTTCAGCCAGTTTGGGACGCCGGGGCTTATCTACGAGAGGCTGCAGCACGCGAGCTACGATGGCGGTATCCTGACCAATGTGGTCTATCAGGAGTCAGGGCAAAGTGTCGATTGGCTGCTGATCCCACAGGCAATAGCCCATCGGGAATCCCCTTCACTCCTGCTCTTCGATAAAGTTGGTCTTCCCGAGCCTCCCTCGCCAGAACCCGAGCGTCCTGAGGAACGCGTTGAGCGACTGTCGCGGCAGGTGGGCTTCTTCTGGATTATCGCGTGCGGGAGCGCACGGGCGCTGGCCGGAAGCAAGTTAGCGCTTTTCGCCTCATATCTGATCGACCTCGAACAGGCGCTTCAGGGAGTGAAGGCGACACTGCGTGGTGATCCTGTCCCCTTCGTGAAGTCAACCGACCGGAAGATGGCCGTGACGCAGGAAGCGTGCGCGGCGATTCTGCGCGACCTGTGTGATGAAATGGAAGGCTTGATGCCGCAGGTCGTTCAACTTGGCGGGTACGTCCCGGCGTCACCGCGAGCTGTCGTCGAGATGCGGCTGGCGCTGGCTACAGACGAACGCGACGGCACGGATTGAAGCGGTCTCCGTATGCTTTATCTGGGTGGCTCGATGGCGCACGTGCTGATTCGCGGCGCTCATTCCTCCTAGCTGCCCTTCACGCATATGGGGCGCCAGCAACGACTCAGACTACCGTATTTGCCTGCCTGCGACGGAATAGAGAGACAGACGGACTCTGAGTGAGAGGGATGATACAACAATGTCGCTCATGGTCTGGATGGTCTAGTGTTTGGACTTCGGCGCGTGTGTCTGTTATCCTGAGCAGAATGCCGCCGAAGCAACGGAGAGGATGAGGCGATTCGGTATGGGCAAGGCTCTCTCATTCATCATGGCGCTCGGTGATCTTGGCTTGCTGGCACTGTTGGTTGCTTCGCGGCACCATGGCCTGCTGCAAGACGCTGGCCTCTTCGCCAGCTTCGTCGTATTTGCGGTGGGCGCGTGGCTGGTCGCCGTCGTGAGCGCGCTCTTCCATGGACTGCGCTTCGGCACCGGCTGGCGGTGGTTCTTTGCCCTTGTAGTGCTGCTGTGGCTGCCGGCGGTTCCCGCGCTTTTCTATGGTGTGAGCGGCGCGCCGGAACTTGTGCGACAGATCAGAGGCAAAGGGCGCAGTGGCAGCACGAGCGCCGCGGCGACGGCGCGAGTGGCGCGGGTGGCGGCGAAAGCCGCATAGCGAGCAGAGTACGCTGGCAGAACGAGTGCCGGTGAGGATAGAAATGGGAGCGAGGCGATGATCGAGGAGGCGCGCACACGAGAGGACATGCCGACCATGCCAGCAGGTGTGTCGCGCCCGCCACGTCCCGCAACGAGCTTTAGCTCAGGCGGTATTGGTCGCGCCGCTCGCCCAATTGTGCGGGCGGACGCCCTCTATGGCACGGTGCGTGTGGCGGGCTGGGCGGCGGCGCTTCTCTCGACGCCACCATTCCAGCGGCTTGCGGGTGTCTCGCTCTCAGACGTGCCAGGCGAGCTGCTCTTTGGTCACTCCTTCCCCTCGCGGCTGGATCATACACTTGGCGTCTATCACCTCGCGCGTCTGGCGCGTCCACGTGACCGCGCGTTACAGGTGGCTGCGTTGGCGCACGATGTTGGGCATGGCCCATTCTCCCACCTCACCGAGCCGTTGATGTATGAGCGGCTGGGGGAGGGCCACGAGGCCCGCTCGGCACATCTGCTGGAGGAGGTGCGGGCTACGCTGCCGCCCCCACTGGCCCGGCAGGTGGCCTGGCTCGATTGGGATGAGGTGGCACATCTGGTGCAGGGCGACGGACCAGACGGACGCGGCGCACTGCTGAACGGCCTGCTCGACTATGACAACATGGACAACGTGGCGCGATTTCTTGCGGCATCCAATCTTGGCACGCCGGGGTACGATCCGGTTGCGCTGGCCCGCGCGCTGCGTCCACTCACACCGGAAGCGATGAACGCGGAGGACGGTGCGTCGCCTGAGGCGGAGCGCGTGTATGTGCAGGCGAGCGCGGAGGCGGAGGCGCGCGCGTGGCAGATGGACCGGGCGCACGTCTATCGCTTCCTGCATGAGGGGCATCGCAATCTTGCCGCGCATGCGATGCTGCGCAAAGCCGTCGATCTCGCCGCCGCGACGGATATCCTGCCGCCGAGCTTCTTCGACATGACGGACGCGCAGGCGCTACGGCTGCTGGAGCAGGCGCTGGATCGGGGCTTGGTGGCATTGGTACGGCGAGTGCAGAGCGATGCGAGCATGCTACACCAGTGCGTCTGGGAGGGCGAGACGGACGCGCACGCACGGGAGATGCCGGCAATGCTGGCAGGCTGGCGCGAGCGGCTGGCGCTGGAGGCGCAACTCTCGGCAGAGGCGGGGCTGGCGCCACATGAGGTGATTGTGGATACGATCGTCTCGAAAGCGGAGCGGCCTCTGCCTCCATTCGCGGCAGGATATCGGCCCAGTGCGGCCACCTTGACTCCAGCGCCTCGCCCGCAGACGGCGCCACGCATGCTCCATCTCTTTGTCGCGGCGGGAACCGCGCCCGATTACGTGCGGCGCCTGCGGATGGCCGCCGAACGCTGCTTCGTCCCGCTGGGAGTCACGCCGAGGGAGGATTGAGCACCTAAGAAGCTGTTTTGAGAAGGTAAGGATGTGCTTGACCAGCGGGATGGAACCGCAAGCCCTCATCGCCAAAGCCTATCCAAGCAATTTGCGCGAGGCCGAATGGCTCCTCGTGGAGCCGCCGATGAGCAGGACCGCGATGGTCGAGAGGACGCTGGCGTGGTGGGGCGGCCCGCTCCGCTTGAGCAAAGACAACGAATATCAGGTCGAGTCGAGTGAGGCGCTGATCTACATGGGCATGAGCCACCTCATGCTCCAGCGCATGATCGGCGCGGGGGCCTTTCCAGCCCCGCTGAATGACAATCAAAACAGTCGCTTAGATCAAGGGCAAGGGAGCGGATGTAGGCTGAGTCTGAGGGCCGGCTCAGGCGGCCTGGGCGTAGGCCAGCACCCGGTTCCAGTAGGGCACCGAGCCGAGGAGGTAGGCGACGCTCAGGAACGCGAGCGCCAGCGCCACAACAAGCGCGTGCTGCCCCAACCCGGCCGCGTCGTAGACCGCCCAGGCAGCGAGCAGGAGCACACCGCTGACCACGTTGTGGGCGATGCGCACGGCGCGGTGGCGGTCGAGGGTGCGGTGTACGTCCCGGTTGTCGGCCTCCGCCCGAGGCGCCCCGGTCCGCAGCGCCAGTTGGACGAACGCCCCGGCCCCCGCGAAGGACGTCACCGCTTGCACCAGCAGGTAGCCGCGCGCACGCTGCGCCGCGGACGGCGAAGTGCGCCAAGAACAGATCCAGCGTCGCGATGGCGAAGGGCACGACCGCGTCGGTGAGGTTGGGCAGCCAGACGTAGGTCGCGATCGCCTGCACGTACTCGGTCCAGACGGCCACGTAGGTGATCAGGACGGCGGCGACGAGGACCCAGGCGGCGGCGTCGAAGTGGTCATACCCGGCCTCGACCAGCGGGGCGAGCGTCGCGAGCGCCACGCCCTGGATGATGAAGACGAGGGTGAGATAGGCGGGGCGAACAGGCCCTTGAGCCGTCCAGCCACGACCGCCGGCGGCGGCTGGAGCACGGTCGACGCGGGGTCAGGGGCGGGGCCAGGGGTAGCGGCGGAATTCATAGGAGTTCCATTCGGCTCAGTGACAGCCTGGCTCGCCGTCCGCGCGTCCCCTCTCCGTCGGTCGGTAGTTGCGAAGCCGAGGCAGGGGCGCCGTGCGGCCACGTTACCCGCATTGTGCGCGAGAGGTGATCCCCGCCAGCGGCAGGCACCCCGTCCAGACCTTTTGCCATTCCGCTTAGCACACAAACCAGACTGTCAAAACAATCTCTACATATCAATTCGTATGGGGATTATGGTTGGAGAAGGTCTATAAGGCTCTCGTGATAGGTTGATGAGATGCTGATCGCGGGCATGTTCCGGGCGCTATAATGTGGGTGGATGGCGTGACCTATACAGCCGATTCCAGAGCGAGACAGCGGGAGAGCAGCGTGGAGCAGAACGTTTCGATGGAGTTCAACGCGCAGTATCAGGCGCTGGCGAAGGGTGTCTTTCGCGAGATCGTGCATGAGGCGGTGACGGGCGGCGCGAGCGTCGAGGAGCAGGCGCGGGAGTATGCCGAGCGCGGCAAGCCCGACTTCGCGCTGGCCTATTTGCTTGAGAGCGCGCTGCCCGACGGCGAGAAGCGCGAGGTGCTGGCGCACGCCTACGAACGCAGGGC
>DASVOW010000434.1:0-2329 GCA_036383155.1 Ktedonobacterales bacterium | reverse complement strand
TCGGAGCGCTTGTGCTGCTGTGAACGGGCCATTACATCCTCCTAGCGTCAAACAGCATTCGAGCGTCATGCTACTAGCCACTCGAATAGAACTTTCATTCTATTTTATGTCTCGCAGGAGGTGTGCCATCGGTTGGGAGGGACGGTTGCGACTGAGCCAATGCGTCTGCGGCTCCTACTGGGTGTAACTTTCAGAGCATGGCGGCACGTAGTTAGGGGTAGATCGTGTCAGTGAAAGTATGGAGGACAAAGGAGAGTTCCCGATGCCGCGTGATCTGCCTCTCGCCAACGGCCGTATGCTCGTCAACTTCGACAGCAGCTACAACCTGCGCGACATCTACTGGCCGCACATCGGCGAGCGTAATCACACGAATGGGCATGTCAATCGCACGGGGATCTGGGCAGACGGCGGCTTTGCGTGGTTTGGTGACGATGGCTGGCGGCGCGATCTGCGATATGAGGAAGATACGCTCGTTACCAATGTCACTCTCACCCACGACGCGCTGCAACTCAGCATTCAATGCGCCGACACGATCGACTTCGACCGCAACATCTTCATTCGCCGCCTGCGCGTTACCAATCATGCCGACCACGAGCGCGACATACGCCTCTTTTTTCACCACGACTGGCACATTGGTGAGAGTGAGGGCGCCAATACTGTCCTGTATCGTCCTGACCTCAAGGCGGTGATCGCCTACAAAGATCGTGACGTATTTCTTGTCAGCGGTCTCGTCGGTGGAGATGACGCCGGAGCGCCAAAGGAGACACGTGGGGTCGCCGAGAGCGATCTTGGCGTCTCATACTGGGCCACTGGCTACAAGGAGTTCAATGGGAACGAGGGGACGTGGCGCGACGCGGAGGATGGCGAGCTGAGCCGCAACCCAATAGCGCAGGGATCGGTGGATAGCTGCGCCGGCTTCCACTTGGGAGCCGTACCCGCGGGTGGGACGCGCACCTGCTACACCTGGCTCGCGGTGGGCGAACGCTATCCACTCGTGCGCGAGCTCAATACGCTCGTGCTCGATCGGGGGCCTGAATCGTTCATCACGCGGACCCACAACTACTGGCGCCTCTGGGTCAACACCAAGCCGCTGGAGATGGCGGACCTGCCCGATCCACTGGTGGCGCAGTATAAGCGCAGCCTGCTGATCATACGCACGCAGATCGACGACGACGGGGCGGTCATCGCCGCCACCGATGCCGATGTATGGAGCTTCGCCCGCGACAGCTATGCCTATATGTGGCCGCGCGACGGCGCGCTTGTCGCCAATGCCCTCGCCCACTCCGGCTACGGCGAAGTGACCGGCGCCTTCTTCCATTTCTGCGCTAATGTCATGACCGAAGGAGGCTATCTGCTGCATAAATACACGCCGGCCGGGGCGCTTGGCAGTAGCTGGCACCCGTGGATGGATAAAGACGGCAAGCCGGAGCTGCCGATCCAGGAGGATGAGACGGCACTGGTGGTGTATAGCCTGTGGCAGCACTACACCGTGTTTCATGAGGTAGAGTTCATTCGCCCGCTCTACCGTCCGCTCGTGAAGGCGGCAGCGGATTTCATGGTGCGCTTCCGTGAGCCACACACGAAGTTGCCCGCGCCCTCGTGGGATCTCTGGGAGGAGCGGCATGGCATCCACGCGAACACTGTGGCCGCCGTCTATGCCGGGCTGCTGGCGGCAGCCGAGTTTGCCACCATCTTTGGGGAGGAGGAGCTAGCCGCCACCTACAGGCAGGCAGCACAGGAGATCAAAGACGCCACACTGAAATACCTGTGGAATCCCCAGGTAGGGTACTTTGTGCGCATGATCACCGTGCTGCCCGACGGCACGATCGAGCCGGACATGACGGTGGATTCCAGCGTTACCGCGCTCTACAAGCTAGAGATGTTCGATGCCGGATGCGACGAGATGCGCAGGACGATGGAGGCGGTCGAGACGCGCCTCAGCGTCAGAACTGACGTCGGCGGCATCGCGCGCTACGAGAACGATTACTACCATCAGGTGAGCCACGATCTGATAAACGTCCCTGGCAACCCGTGGTTCATCTGCTCGTGCTGGGTCGGGCAGTGGCGCATCGCCAGCGCGCAGACGCTCGACGAATTGCATGAGGCGCTGCCACTGCTCGAATGGGTGCGAGAGCGAGCCCTGCCCAGCGGAGTGCTCGCCGAGCAGGTCGACCCCTACACCAACGCACCGCTCTCGGTCTCGCCGCTCACCTGGAGCCACGCCGAGTATGTCAGCACGATCCGGTGGTATATCGGCAGGTATCGCAGGCTGACGTCTGAGCGAGCGGCGGCGTCACACCCATGAGTTGGTCCTGGCGCTCTGGAACGC
>DASVOW010000433.1:0-7931 GCA_036383155.1 Ktedonobacterales bacterium | reverse complement strand
AGCGAGCACACAGCTATGCGTCCCTGGCGCCTGTGGCCGCGTCTCGACCAATACCGGAGTATCAGTATCCACAGCAATACCCTCTGATTTCCATAAGACCGCAGAATCGCTTTGGCTATGCATGATTGCGCGCTATGGGGAACGCAAACTACGCATTAGGTTTTGTACGAATGCCTCATACCCTGGGCTAGTGCCTGTCTGTTCTCGACCTTCTCAATGCCCGCTCAGGATGCCTGGGTATGCCCCTCTGCTATCTGCCCTCTACGAGGACTGGCCCGCAGTTGTGCCAGCTCGGCCCGTAATCCCGGCCCCTCGACGAGCACCCCCGCGGCGACCGCCGATGCCAGCGCCAGCATGGCGCAGATCACCATAGCGACGCGAAACCCCGCAAGAAACGATTCGGCGATGGCTTGCTGCAACATGGACCGCAGCGGCTCGGGGACGCTGGCCGGCACCTGTGCGCCCGCCAGATTGGACCGCTGCGTATAGAGCACATGCTGTATGTCCGGCGGAACGTGTAGCGTGGCGAGGTAACCGTTGAGCACGCTATTGAAGACCGCAGCCACGACGATCCCCAGCGCTGCGATCGCGATCAGCGAGGCTACACGCGCCACCGCGTTATTGATGCCCGACGCCACACCTGCGCGGTCCTGCCCCGCCGCGCCCATCACCGTCGTCGTCAGCGGCGCCACTGCGATGCTCATGCCGAGGCCAAGCACCACAATCGCCGGGAAAAAAGTCGTCCAGTAGCTGCCGCCGATCCCCGGCACTGCAAAGAGCGCAAAGCCCACCGCGGCGATCGTCGGCCCGACCACCAGCGGCAGCTTCGACCCATAGGTCTTGACCAATCCTCCTGCCCACCGTGACAGCAAGAACAAGAGCAAGATGAATGGCAGGAACGCCGCCCCTGCTGCCGTAGCGGAGTATCCCTGCAAGCGGATCAGGTTGAACGGCAAGAAGAACGTCAGGGCGCCGGTGGCGGCGTAGAGAAACAGCGTCAGCAGATTCGCCCCGCTAAAGGTGCGCGAGCGGAAGAGGTCCAGCGGCATCATCGGCGCTGCGCTGCGCCGCTCCACCAGCACGAACGCGACGAGCGCCGCCGCCCCCAACAGCAGTGCCAGGATCACCAGTGGCGAGCTCGGCCCCAGCGCCGGCCACTCGATCAACCCGAAGGTCAGCGCGCCGAGGCCCACCGTTGCTAGCAGCGCGCCTGTCGTATCGAGCGGCTGCTGGCTGGCTTGAGCATCGCGGCTCTCCGGCACGCGCCACAGCGTGATCGCCAGCACCACAATCGCCAGCGGCACGTTGAGAAAGAAGACCCATCTCCATGAGGCATGTTCGACGAGCCAGCCGCCGAGCACCGGCCCAAACGCCGCCGTGATCGACGTAAATCCCGACCACGTGCCGATGGCGCGCCCTCGCGAGTCGCTATCGAATGTCGCGCTGATGATCGCGAGGCTGCCCGGTGTCAGCAGCGCCCCGCCGATCCCCTGCACCGCACGGGCGACGATCAACGCCTGGATATTCGGCGCAAGCCCGCACGCCACCGACGCCAGCGTGAATCCGGCGACGCCGATGGCGAAGACGCGCTTTCTGCCCAAACGGTCGCCCAACGAGCCGCCCACGAGGATCAGCGCCGCCAGGAAGAGCGCATACGCCTCCACTACCCACTGCGCTTCGGCGGCTGTGGCGTGCAAGTCGACCTGGATCACCGGCAGCGCCACATTGACGACAGTGCCGTCGATGAAGGCCATGCTCGACCCCAGAATCGTCGCAACCAGCACCCACGTCCCCACACGGTTACGGACCCCCGCGCACGGGGGAGCCGATTCGATAACACCGACGTCGCACGGTGGCCTGGTGACATTTACCATGTATGGAGCCTCTCAGAGCTTGCGACGGAGCACCTGCGGAGTGAGATCGCCCGCCTCTACGAACTGCCAATGAGAATGCCGGCAAGGAAGACGAGGCTGCCGCCGACGATGACCTGAATACACGAGATCACAAAGTTCATCTTGAAGAAGCGATAGCGCACATACGCGATCACCAGCAACTCACAGCCGACGACAAAGTAGGCCAGCGTCAGCGCATGCTGTACGTTCGAGATGAGAAAGGGAAGCGTGTGCATCACGCCGCCCACAAACGTCATGAAGCCCGTGACGAGGCCGCGAATCACCGGATTGCCTCTACCGGTGAGCGAGCCATCGTCCGACAGCCCCTCAGAGAAGGCCATCGAGATGCCCGCGCCCACTGCTGATGCCAGGCCGACGAGGAAGACCGTGCGTGAGGATTGCGTAGCAAAGGCAGTGGCGAAGATCGGCGCCAGCGTCGAGACGGAGCCATCCATCAGCCCCGCCAACCCCGGCTGGATCACCTGCAACACGAAGCGGCGCTCTCGCGCTTCTGCGCTCATGGGCACGCTCGTGTCAGAGATTTGACCCATTCCCATCTGTTGGGCAAATGCCCTGGCGAGTGCCCGCTGCCTGCGCACAAGCGTCGATCTGATGCTGTTCGGCATGCCATCTCCTCACAAACGTCAACCCCCGTCTCGCTTTATCATCGGTCGCCTACTCCACGCCCCGACTGTTCGGGCGGAAGGCGTCAGACTCGACCCCCCAGGAAATGATGCGCCTCGGCGTGATGCGGATCAGCTCATCATCAAACTCCTGCATGATCTGCTTCCCGCCTTCCGCCAGCACCTCGGCCAGTCCGCGCACCTCCACCCCGCGCGGCTTCCAGGGCGGCAACACGTCATCCACCACAAAAGCCACGCGACCATCGCGGGCCACATCGCGAAACTTCTTGCTCTTGCCGATGTTATGGCCGCCAATGTCGATCGTATCAAGTTCGGCATTATAGCGGAAGCCCACCGGCACGACATGCGGCTCGCCCATCGCGCTCAGCGTTGCCAGCCGGCCAAGCCGCTGGCTGCGCAGATACTCAATCTCTTGCGCCGTAAAATTGCTCATGCCGTCCCCTCACAATCACGCGTATTCTGTTCTCCACATCGTAACATGAACACGGTCCTGCCCCACCCCCTGCGCCACACCGCTCGCAGCACGTCCCCTTCCCTCCAAGGGATGAGAGTGGGGTTATGTTATTTCCTCTCTCGCGTGCCCGCAGAGGGAGACAGCAGGAGAGGTCTATACCCGACATCCAGAGAATATAGACACTCTCTCGCGTCTCTGCCTCCGCCATCTGATGGGCACTCTACCTACCTATTTGGCTAGCAGGCTGTGCTGTTCGCCTCACACCAAACCCGTCTCGATTGGCGCAGGGCATTAAAGCCCCATAGCCCCTGTGCTCCCGAGTGCATATTCCTTGCCGCACGACGCAGGAGCGGCCCACATCAGGTACATCAGTGGTGCTGCAGGAGACCCAACGCCTGTATAGGCAAGAACGCTAGCCAGAGTGCTCCGCACATGGCGAGCCAAGTGCGCTTACCTTTCGTCAGCCTGTCCATTGATGGGATACAGAGCAGCGCCGCCAGCACGACGCCCGTGGTGATGCGCGCCGAAGCGGCGAGATTGATATATGAGGCCTTGGGCAGCAGCACCACAAAGAATAAGATGTTGGCCAGCAAAACCCAGATTTCGACGCGCCAGATGCGCCGCTTCAGCGCCCACAGCCCCATTCCTGCGCAGACAAGTGCCGGTAGCACGACGCTATCTACTTCGATAAGCACCGCTCCTGGCAGTGGCCAGTAGACCAGCAACCCGTGGAACGGCACTGGATCCAGCCGCACCGCTTCCGGCACCCCCACCGAGCCGAGCCACAGCGTCAGAAAGCCCTTGTACAGCGCAAACGGGAGGAATGCCAGCGTGAGCAGCAGCGCCGTTGAGCGCCAGTTCGCGGCGATACGCCCTCGCAGTTCCCCGAGCCAGCGCTGTGCTGATGCGCTGGCTGGCGCCGACGATGCGCCACCCGCCGCCTGCGTGGTGCCTCCCAACAGCAGTGCCAGGCCATAGAGCGCCGCAAAGACAGCCATGGACTCGCGCGTCAAGAGGGCCAGCGCGAAGGCGGCTCCCGACCACAGCACGCGTCGTCGCCCACCGAAATCGAAAAGATAGATCGCCAGCGCCACCAACGCATACGCCAATGGCTCGGTGAGATCACCTTGCAGGGCGATGAAGAGGCCTGTCGAGCAGCCATAGAGCAGCGCGAGCCATGGCGAGCAGCCACGCCGTTTCAGCCACGCGGCCACCGCCAGCGTGCCACCGCCCAGCGCCAGCCAGTTCACCCCAATCAACGCCAGCGGAATGGCGTCCGGTTGCCCCAGCGCTACCAGTCGGGCAAGCATCGGATAGAGGATACGGCCGTAGCGATAGGCGGGCCAGTCGATATACGCTGCGGCATGCGTCGGATCGACGGCGATGAAGTAACAATATTGTCCGTCGTAGCCTTCCGCGTTGTCAGGATCATAGTGATAGCGCGGATCGAACTGAATCAGCGTGCTCGTGTGCCCCTGCAACACATGCATGCGCCCCAACACGATGAAGTCTCGCGGCTCGTGCCCTGCCAGCAGATACAGCGCGATCCACAACGCATACAGCAGCAACACTGCCCCTGCTACGATCCACTCAGCACGCGCGCCGCCGCGCCATCGCACTATACGTGCTGGCTCCCCTCCTCGAACGGATGCCATCTTGTACTTCCCCGCCACCCGCACCTATCCTCTCTGTAACCGCCCCAGCATTCTCGTTTATCCGCAATTATTTATGCACAGTTGTTGCTGCGCAATTATGCGTATAGTGCACTGTGAGCGCATCGCATCTCGTTCCGACTCACCATCTGGAATGTTGCGAAGCAAGCGTTCCTATCCGTTGACCACAAGGCATCACTGTGTTATAACGCATCTGCGCGACATGTGATGAAGCTCGCTTGCATGTTTACTCATGCATCGCTTGTATCATCGCCTCAGCGCATCGGTTTATCTGCACCCCCTAAGCATGCAGATGGCCGGTTTTCCAGAGGAACCCTATCCATTCTATCGGAGTCAACCGGCTCCTCTCGTCCCTCAAACTGGGGGCTTTGCCCCCACATTCTCTATAACGTTATTCCCGTCAATTCAAGCGATGTGCCGCCTATATGGGGCTGGGGATGGTGGAACGTGGCAGAAAGCACATCAACAGGCGTGCCGATCTACAACGTAAGCGGCACGCAAAGCGATCAATGCAAGACCAAAAAGCAGCTCATCGCCGAGTTAGATGAGCTGCGCGACCAGCTTGCCGCTGTGGAGTCGATCTTCAGCGAGCAAGGCGAGATCACGAATTTCTCGCGTCCGCGCACCCCGTACGGCCATACGATCTACGGGTCAAACACTCTTGGGAAGCTGGCACTCGAGCGCGTCCGCGCCTACGAGGCTTCGCGCCAACAGTTCGCTCTCATGCTAGCCATCATGGAGAGCCTGGGTGAAGGGGTCTGCGCGCTCGATCATGCCGGGCACTTCACGCGCATAAACCCCGCGGCGAGCGCAATGCTTGGCTGGTCCGGCGCCGAACTGCTTGGCAAAGATTTCCACGGGAAGCTCCACCCGTTGCATGCATCCACGCATAGCAGCCCACTTACCGAGCGGTGTTCTCTGAAGGATGTCATGCGTGACGGTCGCACAGTCCGTTGTGAGGACACGTTCACCCGTAAAGATGGCACGACGTTCCCCGTATCCTACGTCGTGTCGCCTATTATTAGCGATAATAAGAGTGTCGGAGGTGATAATCAGATTGTCGGAGCCGTTCTCTCATTCCACGACATCACCGAGCGCAAACAGCTTGAGAACGCGCTGCGCCAGAACGAGCGTGACGCCGTCGAGCGGGCGAGCCAGTTGGAAGCCTTCGTCGAGGCGATGACCGACGCCATTCTCGTCTACAACCGTGAAGGACGTATCATTCACGCCAACACTGCTGCATGGCGCTTCGTCCTGCCGGATACAGTCTCCGGCGGTCTTGATCGGATGCATAATCGCATGTCGCACTATGCCGTACGCGACGAGCAGGGTAGACCGCTGGCAAACGAGGATACGCCGCTCTTCCGTATTCTTCGCGGCGAGACGCTGACCAACGACAACGCGGTAGACATTTTCATGCGCAATCCACAGGGATGCCAGGTTGAGGTAAATGTCAGCGGGGCGCCATTTCGCGGCCTCACGGGAGAGATTGAGGGCGCCGTGGTAATCATTCGCGATGTCACCGAGCCGCGCAAGCAGGAGCGCCGCGCGCGCGACGCCGCCAGGGAAGCCCTGCGGCAGGCGGAGGAGCTGGAAGCGATCTTCGATGCGATTACTGATATCGTGCTCGTCTTCGATCGAGATGGACACATCCTGCGTGGCAACGCCGCCGCGAGCACGTTTATGACGCGTCTGGTCACATGCCCCGAACTCGATATGCCTCCCCAGGAGCGCGCCCCATATTACAACCTGCGCGACGCCAACAACCAGCCAATCCTCGCGGGGAGCACCCCGCTGCGGCGTGTGCTCGCTGGTGAGACCATTGCCAGCGCACATGCCCTTCGGGTAACGTTCCGTGGCTCTGATGGCTGCGACCGGCAGTTGCAGATCAGCGGCACGCCATTGCGCGATAGTCACGGACACAACTGCGGCGCCGTCATGGTCTACAAAACAAGCCCCTAGCGCCAGACCAGCATTATTTATCGCTCCATGATCTGGCGCAAGGCGCGATCAATCTCGTCTGGCGCTGCCAACACAGGGAAGATGCTCAGCCCGGTCAATGCATGCAGACGCTGTATCGCTCCCCTGTCAGTCGGATCGTGCATCGCGATCGTCAGCGTGCCACGCGTGCGTCCGATTGGCACGGCGCGCAGTTCACAGGCGACAGTGGAGTGTACGACACTCCGGCACGAGCGCGGGAGGTACGCTGGCATACGCACAAATGGCACCCTCATCGCCCGTGCCAGGCTGCGCATCGCCTCGATCTCCGGCAATGTCACCTGCTGGCTTGCAATCAGCCGTAGATGCCCCCGGCGCGCCGGGCGCTGTTGTGCCTCCACCTCGTCTGCGCCGTCCACAGTGCCCGCTGGAACAGCAACCCGCTCCGCGAGCGAACGATGCAACGCGCATCTCGCCGGCGCCGCCTCCCCCTCCACATTCAGCCCGCGCCGGGCGTACCTGGCAGGCCGTGATGAGCGCGCCACAACAGGCAGTGTCAGCGTGAGCATCGTTCGCGGCTGCCGTGCCGCATCCAGCATCGCCGTGGATACCGCCTCCAACGAAGAAATCGGCGTGCCTGCGTCCATGCGCGCCTGTGCCGCCGTGCCCACAGCCTCCACCGTCGTGTTGCCACCCGAACACGATGACGAGACCGCGTAGCCAAATGCGGCAGAAACAGCGACCTCATCCGGCGTACGTGGTGGAATAGGAGAGCAAAGCGCATCTCGTAGCCGCATGAATACAGCTCGCGCGCCCTCGCCATCGGCATCACGAAGCACAATGCCCATGCCGTCCTCTGCATCGAATTCGACCACATCACGTTTGCGAATAAGCTCGCGAATACGCTCGACGACCGGGTCGAAGCTGACTGCATGTCGTCCCTGTGTCGTGGACTGCGCGAGAGGGTAGAGAACGAGCGCCGCACACACACCCTCGTGGTGCAACGCCTGTTGAATATGCCAGCGCAGCCGGTCCATCAGGCGCTGTGGTTCTCCGCTCGATACACATGCTCGTCGCACCATCGTTTCGCCCCCGCACGCCGCTTCGCGCTCATCAAACATCACAGCGGTTCGCAGCCCATCTCACAGCGTCACCGTTCTTCGCCGCCATGCAGTTGTAATAGGTGCCGTGTCTCAGTTTGCGTGGCGGCGCACTAGCAGTCTACTCATCCTGGGCGGACGTTGGGGCACGGCACGATTGAGAAATGGTTGAGATCATCGCCGCGCGGTGCTTTCTTCCTATCCAGCACGCCGCCAGTCATCGAAAGCGC
>DASVOW010000432.1:0-4088 GCA_036383155.1 Ktedonobacterales bacterium | reverse complement strand
GCCGAAAGCGTTCGCCGCAGCGTGGCGCGTGCATGCGACTGGTCGTAGTCCGGCCAGAGCAATGCCGCCAGCGTATCTCGGCTCTGCTGCTGGCGTGTGAGCGCAAGATACGCCAGCAGCGCGAGAGCTTTGCGTGTGTCGACGACCACCGGCGAGCCATCACACTCAATGCGCGGCGTGCCGAAGAGCCGCAAGGTGAGCCGAGACATAGAGCAGCCCTCCCGTATGCCAACATCTTCCCGGCTGCCAATTATAAGCTCGCCGCCAGAAATACGCAACGGAAGGGCCAAGGTTCGACAGCGCCGTAACGCCAGGAAACTCAGCAATCATGAAGCTGCGCGAGGAAGTGCATCCACCCGTCGAAGTGACTCTGCCTCTGATCCTGCTCTTCCTGCTCCTCACCGTAGAGACTATGCGTGACGGTGAGTCTGGTCCTAGCCCCGCCCTCGCCATCGCTCAGCGCGGCGAACGTGACGACGACATAGCGCGTCGGCTGCTTCGGCTCGTGACGCCAGTTCCAGGTGAATGCAAGGCACACACCCGGATCGAACGCGACGTAGCTTCCCACCAGATGCCAGTCCGGCCGCGGCCACGCCAGATGGTACGATCCACCGGCATGCGCCGCGATCTCGGCCTCCTGTGGCCACCACTTCGTCAACAGTTCGGGAGTGGTCCAGTTCGCGAACAACTGCTGTGCCGAGCAATCGTAGTCGCTCGTCATAATTAGCACGTTCCGTGGTGAGTCAACCTGCCGAACCACACCCGTATCGCCCATGCCGTCTATCACTCCCCTTCTAATGTCGGAAATGACGCTGGCCGGTGATGATCATCGCTATCCCGTAGCGGTTCGCCATGCGCACGGCCTCATCATCACGAATCGACCCACCCGGCTGAATGATTGCGGTGATACCCGCTTTCGCCGCCGCCTCGACGCTATCCGGAAATGGGAAAAATGCGTCAGAGGCGAGCACACAGCCTCGTGCGCGGTCTCCCGCACGGTCCACCGCGATCTGCACACTGTAAACACGATTCATCTGCCCCGCGCCTACGCCGACGACCGTAAGCTTCTTCGCCAGCACGATAGCGTTGGATTTCACGTGGCGCACTGCCTTCCACGCGAACAGCAGATCGGTCACCTCTTCGAGCGTCGGCTCTCGCTCCGTCACCACCCTGCGCTGGATATCCTGCTCCGAAAGTGTATCCGGCGTCTGGAGTAACAGCCCACCGCTAATACGGCGTATATCGAGCGCCCGGAGATCTCGGGCGTCTGGAACGAGCGTCCTCGGCGCGATGGGAGCGCCGGTCGCCAGGAGACGCATGTTCTTCTTGCGACCCAGGATTTCCAGCGCGGTATCGCTATATGACGGCGCAATAACCGCCTCGTAGAAGATCTGCGACAGTTCCACAGCCGTCGCCTCGTCCACCTGCCGATTGAAGCCAAGGATGCCGCCGTACGCTGAGACAGGATCTCCGGCATGAGCGCGACGGTAAGCATCCGCCAAAGTATCGGCGCAAGCCAACCCACACGGATTGGTATGCTTGATGACAACTGCCGCCGGCACCGTGAAGCTGCCAGCCGCACCAAGGGCCGCGTCGAGGTCGAGCAGATTGTTGTAGCTCAGCTCCTTGCCATGGAGCAGACGCGCCTGCGCAACAGTAGAGCTGACGGCGCCCTCCTCCACTTGCGCTTCCGGACCGGTTCCGTTCTGTTCATGCGTCGCATCTGCGCTGTCCCGCAGCCCCATGCCACTATCGCTCCACGTGTAGAGCGCGGCGGTCTGATGCGGATTCTCGCCATAGCGCAACACCTGCAAGCGCCGCAGCCCCAGTGTCACCTGCTCAGGGAAGAGCGCCTCGTCGGTATCACGGCGCAAATACTCGGCAATCGCGCTGTCGTACAGCGCAGTATGCTGAAAGGCACGAGCCGCCAGCCGCTTGCGCGTCTCCATGCTCGTAGCGCCGGTGGTCTCCAATTCAGTCAACACATCAGGGTAATCTTGTGGGCGCACGATAACGGTCACATACGGATAATTCTTGGCGGCCGCGCGCAAGAGCGTGACGCCGCCAATGTCAATCTTCTCCAGCGCCTCACCGAGTGTCACATCGGGCCGCGCCACCGTCTGGCTGAAAGGATAGAGGTTGCAAACGACGATATCGATAGGCGTGATGCCGTGTTCCGCGAGTTCGGCCATATGCGCCTCGTCCTCGCGCCGCGCCAGGATGCCGCCATGGATCGCTGGATGCAATGTCTTGACCCGTCCGCCCAAAATCTCTGGAAAGCCCGTCACGTCCGCCACCGGGCGCACCGCGATCCCAATGCTCGCAAGCAGCGCAGCCGTGCCGCCAGTAGAGATGATCTCCACGCCCAGGGCTTGCAGACCTCTCGCCAGCGTCTCAATGCCCGTTTTATCCTCGACACTCACCAATGCGCGCATGGTTGCTCCTTTCCCCGGCAGAGCATCCATCCGCTACGCGACAGGAGGAAAGCCCCGCACAGGTAATAAAAAGGCCCCGACGAATGCGGCAACCTGGCAGCATTACATCGGCGCCCAGCCCAGGCGAGCGGCTGTCTATTCGTGTAGACCGTCTCCGGGCTTCCTCGTGGTGAGCTCCACGTTTCTCGCCAGTAACCCGAATGGTATTGTCACGCACCAAGTATATATACAGGCACCTATCCAGCGTCAAGCCCAGCACAACGCTACAGCCGCGTCATCACCTGCTTGCAGATCGCGCGTAGTGTGGGGAACACCCCATCTCCCGTCGTCGCCGACGCCTCGAACGTCTGCGCTCGCCTGCGATTGAGATAGCGATCGAGCGTGGCCACCGGCACAGCACCTGGCACATCGCGCTTATTCCACTGCATCACAAAAGGGAAGTCGCCGAGATTCCGCTCCATATGGCGCATGTTGGTTTCCAGCTCGATCAAGCTCTGGAAGTTCTCTTCAAGCTTCTCCGGCGACGAATCGACCACAAAGACGATGCCATCCACGCCGTTTAGCACTGCCACCCGCGTCCGCTCGTACAGCACCTGTCCCGGCACAGTGTACAGGTGGAAGCGCACACGATAGTCATGCACCGTCCCCAGGTCCAACGGCAAAAAGTCGAAGAACAGCGTGCGCTCGCTCTCCGTGGCGATGGAGAGCAAATCGCCCCGCGCTGGCTGCGGAGCATGGCTGTGGATGTATTGCAAGTTCGTCGTCTTCCCGCAGTAACCCGTCCCATAGTAGACGATCTTGCAGTGAATCTCGCGACTCGCGACGTTGATGAGCGCCATGTTTCTCTCGTTCCGTTAGTCCTGGAAGAGATAGTCGATAGTGTTCTCGACCGAGTTGCGAAACTGCACGTTCACCACCTGATCCTTGGCCCGCGTGCCTCCGGCGCGCACCCGCTCCAGCACCCGCTCCAGTTCATCGCAGGCCTTTCGCGCCAGCACCTTCACCAACCCGACATGCGTCTGCTTATCGAAGACGACGACCAGCAGCCACTGCTCACCGATGAGGCTGGTATAGATGCTCTCATAGACACCCTGCTGCAAGATATTGCGAAAGTCCTTCTCGCCTAGGATCTCCGCCACCTGCCGCGACGACGAGAATGCGCCCGCCAGCAGTGCGCCGAGTGCGATGATATCCCGCTGCCCCACCTGCCCCTGCGCCGAGATAAGCTGGCCGCTCTTGTCCAGCAGCAACACATGGCTGCCACCAGTGTCCAGTGTCAGCCGCCCCAGCACGCGCGCGATATTGCCCAGCTCGATCTCCGAGACGACCAGATTCGTCAATTGCTCCATTGCGCCCTCCCGCAACTCCACACTGCCCCGCGGCGTCCTCTGCCCCAGGCCACCGGCCGACGGGCCGCCAGTCGCGCTTCATTATACGGCCTCAGCAGTCTCCGCGCTACATTCAATGGGCAGTTTGGATAGCTCGACCCGCCGCATGCTTCCCTCGCGCCCCGAAAGTCCGGCTCGCGATCAGCCCATTTGCACTATTGGCACGCTATTAGCTACCACGCAGTAAGCAAACGTGAGCATACTGCCTGCGACACCCTGCTATAGAGCAGTAGCGCCGCGCGGCATCATCCATCGTTCGTCCCAG
>DASVOW010000431.1:0-2473 GCA_036383155.1 Ktedonobacterales bacterium | reverse complement strand
GACGGCGCGAGCGCTACCGTCAAAACTCGCCGCTCAAAGGGGTCCCTTTTGAACGCCGATAGGGGGTCCCATTCCAACGCCGATTGACACCGCGAGCATTCTTCCGTCCCGACCGCATATTACCATCGCCGTCGCGCGCAGCGATGGTCAAGGACGGCGCTTTTTCAGCGCCGCCGAAGGCCTGTCCTTGACCAACGCGAGCACGGCGGCAGGCTGCCCGTGATCGGCTTGTTCGCCACGCGATGATCCGAGGGAGCCTGCCATTGGCCACGAGCAATCGCGCGCGAACCACGCTTGTATTCGGTTGAACCCATATAGGGCCCCGACCATGAAGCAGTCATACGCTTCTGCGGGCAAGGCTCCGAGGCGGCGGGTCCATTCTCCCAGCGGCATTGCAGCCATAGCCGTATACGGATTGCCGCCACCTCGGATCGTCATCGGCTACCGCGCATCAAGTGCAGTCAGGTGCCGAACTCTGTTTGTCCTTTCTCGTTCTACAGTATTGCTCACGCCGCCGTCCGCAACTCGACACCGTCCGGCACCTCACCGGTCGTGACCAGGCGCCACAGCGCTATCAGCAGCTTGCGTGCCAGTGCCACGATCATTGTCGTCTTGCGCGCGCCGCTCGGCCCCTCGGTCCGCGTGCGATACCACCGCGCCAGCGCACTGTCTTTCTGGAACATCAGGAAGCGCCATGCCAACTGGATCAGCCCACGTCGTACCCGCGCATTGCCGGCCTTGGCCAGGCCCTTCTCTCGGCTTTTCAAACCGCTCTCGTCGGGCGATCCCGTGAGCCCGGCGTAGCGCGCCAGCGCTCTTCGATCTCGAAGCTTCCGCGACAGGATCTCCCGCACAAGCATGTCCGCCGTCTCGATACCGATACCGATCACCCTGGCGAGCAGCCGCACCATCGCATGCGGCCCTGTATTCGGTGCCCGCTCGAGCCGCTCGGCACGTGTCTTCTCGATCGAGCTGATCTGCTCACGGACCAATGCCAGCCGTGCCATGTCGCGCCGGAACTCCTCGATGATGTTTGCGGCAAGCCCGTGCCCTCCGCTGTCCGCAGGCCTGCCAGACGCTCTGGCGCCTTGCGCAGGTGTGGCTTGAATCCCCGGATCCCGAGACGAGCAAGAGCACTCTTCATGCGGTTGATGATGCGTGAACGCTCGTTGACAAGGCTCTCGCGCTCGCGGTTCGGGCGCCTCGCATCCTCCTCCTCCATCGTCGGGATCGCCACCATCCCGCAGTGCCCCCGCTCACCGCGCAACCAGCCCAGGAATACGCGCATCAACATCGCCGCATCCAGACGATCCGTCTTCGCCCGCTTGCGCTCGCGTGACACCGCAACGCTTGCCGAATGGATGACATGCACCTCGATCCCCCGAGCAATGAGCCAGCGCGCCAGCCAGAAGCCATCGCGACCAGCTTCATAGGCCAGCGCAATCCGGCTGATCGGCCGGCCAACACGCACCGCCTCGTTCCGCCACCGCTCGATCAATCGCAACAGAGCCGTCGCATCCGGCTCCAGCTTCTTCAACGGCTGGCGCTCCACGCCAGGAACTACGCTGCTCACCAGCCAGGTTGCCTTGCTCATCTCGACGACCACCACCAAGGTCGAGATCGGATCAAATGCGGCCAGGCTGCGGCTGAGATCATTGACTTGGACCACGGGGCAACCTCCATCGGTTCGTATGGACGATAAAGGTGCCACAACCTCCGCCGCCCGCCCCATAGCGTCTCCTGCCTCGGGTGTGTGACGGCACCAGTTGCCGTATACGCTCCAGCGCCTGTGACACGCGAGCCTGGTTCTGAGTCCAGTACGTGCTTTGCTGGTACGTATTCCCCTTGGCCCCCGCCCTTCGCTCCACCGACACCGCTGCGACCGCCCCCGCAGACGCCTCCGCAGGGGGCTTTCCTCGCTTTGTTCGTCGGCTTCACAGCTACTATGACGAGGTCCGACTTCTCGTGTCCGTGCATCATCGGCTTCGGCTCCTCACCTTCCCGATGCGGACCGCCGTACACACACAGCACGCGACGACGGCGGCCAGATACGAGATCTCCCAGGTTCCGATGCGATCCTTTTGCACGTGATGTGGCCTTTGACCCCGGCAGGGCGTCAGCACCTCGCATAACGGTGCCGCACATGTTGCCTTCGAGCGAATGAAAACCCTCGGCCCCTGCGATGTCTAATCTTTCGTGGCTCAATCCCACACCCCATGCAATCGCTGTGTACGCTTCGCAACCACTGTCGCCAGTGGCCACGCAACACTCGCTACCAAGCGGACGCTACTCCTTACTTGGGCCGGTCTTCCACCGGCTGGATCGCACCAGCTTTGCCTGGCGCACTCACTCGATCACTTCGTCGGCGCGGGCGAGTACGATCGCTGGCAGATCGACGCCAAGCGCTTTCGCGGTCTTGAGGTTGATGACCATTTCGTACTTTACCGGCGCCTGCACCGGCAGGTCGGCCGGC
>DASVOW010000430.1:0-2093 GCA_036383155.1 Ktedonobacterales bacterium | reverse complement strand
GGAGAGCGGATTGCTGGCGCAGAGCACCAGATCGGCTCCGCCCGCCTTCAACGTGATGGCGAGATTTGCCGTCTCGGTGGTGCCGTGCAGGCAGGCCGAGACACGCAGGCCCTTGAGCGGCTGCTCGCGCTTGAACCGCTCGCGAATGAGTCGCAGTACGGGCATGTCGCGCGCGGCCCACTCGATGCGGGATTTGCCACGGTCAGCGAGCGTCAGGTCTTTCACATCGCCCTTGACGCCTGAAATAGTTGTCATCTGTATGCGTACTCCCTCCCCAAGTGGGGAGAAGAACGGCGCGGCCTGGAAGTATGAGCCGCGTCCTGAAGCTCGGAATGTTTCGTTTGTGTGGAGTATCGCCGCCGGTAGACGAGCTCCACGAGCGCGCCCGCGCTCAGGATAGACAGTACACACCGGTCATAGCCGGGTGCTCCGCGATGCGCTCCTCCAGGCGCGAATGCAAAGCGGAGGTCACGGCGCCGGTGGCTGGTGGCGGGCATTGCTGCCTCGCCTCTATAGCTCCGGCCAAGGTCCGCGATATGAGATGTTCGAGATAGTTAGTACTGATTTGTCGCTGTGAATGTTTCACGTCGCGAGATGTTGCTAGGCAAAGCGTCCCTCAAAGTGAGTGAAGTCGACAAACTCGTGATAGCGCGCGTCGATCTTGTCGGGCGTTAGCGCGCGCAGGCGCTCGACGCTGAATGTCTCACAGGCGAATGAGCCCATGATGTTGCCGTGTATCAGCGCACGGAAATAATCTGTGCGGTTTAGCTTGCCGGCGGCGATGAGCCTGCTGGAAAGATAGCCAAGGAAGCCTCCAGCGAAAGCGTCACCGGCACCTGTCGGGTCGCGCACATCTTCCAGCGGGTAGGCCGGCGCGGCGAAGTAGTCGCCATCTTCGCTAAAGAGCAAAGCGCCGTAAGAGCCTTGCTTCACCACGAGAGCCTTTGGGCCGAGACTGAGGATGTGACGGGCGGCGGCACGCAGACTTGGCACGCGGGCAAAGTCGCGCGCTTCCTCCTCGGCGATCAGCACGATGTCTACGCCCCGCATGACCTGCTCGAGATCGTCACGCGCTGTGTCGATCCAGAGATTCATCGTGTCGAGGGCGCGAAGGTGCACGCGGCTTTGATCTACCTGATGCAGGACGTCGAGCTGGAGCTTGGGCAGGGTGTTGGCAAGGAAGACGATCTCAGCGCTACGGTAGGAATCAGGGAGGGTCGGTGAGAAATCGGCAAAGACACCCAACTCGGTGAAGAGCGTGTCACGGGTATTCATGTCGAGGTGATAGCGACCGCCCCAGCGGAACGTCTTGCCAGGGACGAGTTGCAGGCCGCGCAGATCGATACGGCGCATGCTAAAGTCTTCTACGTGCTCGCGGGGAAAATCATCGCCGACCACCGCGACAAGATTCACGGTGTCGTAGAGCGAGGCCGCCGTCGAGAAGTATGAAGCTGCACCGCCCAAGACCTGGTCCACATTGCCAAAAGGGGTCTCGACTGTGTCGAGCGCCACCGAGCCTACAATTGTTATCGCCACGTCGCCTCCAAAGTATATTTTCTCTGTTCTATCACGATTTGCCCTGACCTTTTGCGTTCTTGCGCGATTATGAAGCGCGCTGCGCCGAAATGAGCGCCTCAAGCGCTCCGCCGATTACGACTGTATGTCCGCTGGAAAGCGTCGTGTCGGTCGCGGCGACAGCGATGGCCCGCCCCATCTCCTCGGCGGTGGGCAACTGGCCGATGCTCTCGCGGCGTCCGGCGGCGAGGCCAGGGGCCGCACGCTCCAGAAGCTTCGGCGTGATCGTCCCTTCGATTAAGTCGCCTGTGACGACGATGAGCCGGATGCCCAAGCGGTCGAACTCAGCCTGCCGCGCGCGCAGCGCCATTTCGCCGGCGTGCTTCGATTCGGCGACCTCAGAGTATTTCGGCAGTTGCTCCACCTGACCGTACAGATGCGCCCAGTGGCTTGTGACAAAGACGATGACGCTCCCAGCAGGTAGCAGTAGCAAGGTCTTATCGATGAGGGCAATCTGGGCGTCGCGATTGATGTGCATGGGGTAGTCTGGGTCGGCGGCGAGCGCCTCGCGCTCAAGT
>DASVOW010000429.1:0-2858 GCA_036383155.1 Ktedonobacterales bacterium | reverse complement strand
GTATCGCCGCCTTCTTTGCTCAGGAGGGCGGCCTCATCACCGAAGAAGATCTCGCTGCCCACCAGGGCGAATGGGTCACGCCGCTGCATCTCTCATTCGCCGGCCTCGATGTCTACGAACTTCCGCCAAACACACAGGGCGTCACCGCCTTGCAGATGCTCGGCATGCTCGATCTGCTCGAACCCGGCGAAGGTCCGCTCGATCCCCTCACCATCCATCTGGCCGTCGAAGCTAAGAAGCTCGCATTCGCTGACCGCGCGGCCTACCTCACCGATCCCGCGCACATGCGCATCGATCCCCAGGCGCTCATCTCCCCCGAATATCTCTCCGCCCGCAGCGCACTGATCGACTCAGCACAGGCGAATCCATCCGTCGCGCCCGGCGGCTTCACCGGCGACACGATCTATCTCTGCGCCGCCGACGAGGAGGGAAACGCCGTCTCGCTGATCCAGAGCAACTATCGCGGCTTCGGCAGTGGCTATGTCGTAGACGGCACCGGCATCTCCCTGCACAATCGCGGCTCCTACTTCTCGCTCGATCCCCTCGCGGCGAACGCGCTGGCTCCCGGCAAGCGCACGCTACACACGCTGATCCCATCGCTCGCCCTCCGCGATGGTCGCCCCTCCATCGTCTTTGGCACCATGGGCGGCGACGGACAGGCGCAGACCCACGCCCAGGTCTACACCGCGCTGGCACGCTTCGGCCTCAACATCCAGGCCGCGCTTGAGCTTCCGCGCTGGGTCCACGGTGCGGAGCTGCCCGGCGAGGGCGAGCTACTGCGCATGGAGAGCCGCTTCCCTCAGGCGACCCAAACTGCCCTGCTGAACCTTGGGCATTCCGTCGTCGAGACTCCCCCGTGGGACAGCCTCATGGGCTACACGCAGGGCATCGTGATCGACCACGAGGCAGGCGTTCTCCACGCCGGCTCCGATCCTCGCGCCGAGGGCGCCGCCGTCGGCTGGTAAACGTGCCGTCTGCACGCTCCCGCTATTTAGTTGTCGTATCATCTCGCTATACGTCCGTGCATCCAGAGGAGAAGAACGTCAATGCTTGTGACCACTTCGGTACACGATGCCGCCGTCGCGCTCACCGATCAGCTCGTGGCCGACCGTCGCCACTTTCATCGCCACCCTGAGCGTGGCTTGCAGGAGCACGAGACTGCCGCCTATGTCGCCGAGCGCCTGCACAGATTGGGCATCGACCATCAGACGGGCATCGCACAGACGGGCGTCGTCGGCCTGATCCAGGGCGCGAATCCCGGCCGCACCGTGCTGCTGCGTGCCGACATGGATGCCCTGCCACTGACCGAAGAGACCGGCGCGGAATATGCCTCCGAGCACCCCGGTGTCATGCACGCTTGCGGCCACGACGGCCATACCGCCATCCTGCTTGCCGTCGCGGAGATACTCTCCCAGCGACGCGACCAGCTCAATGGCACGGTCAAGCTCATCTTCCAGCCCGCCGAGGAGGGACCCGGCGGTGCCGAGCCGATGATCGCCGCCGGCGTCATGGAATCGCCACACGTCGATGCCTGCTTCGGTCTACATCTGAGTAACGACGATCCCGTCGGCGACATCATCGTCCAGGGCGGCCCCGTTCAGGCCAGCGTCGACAACTTCACGCTGGTCGTGCAGGGCGTTGGCGGCCACGGCGCCATGCCGGAGCAGACAGTGGATGCTATTCCTATCGGCGCGGCCATCGTCAACGAATTGCAGCGCATCGTCAGTCGCGAGCTGAGCCCCAGAGATACTGCTGTCATCACTATCGGCTCGTTTCACGCCGGTACGACGCACAATATTATCGCCCAGCGTGCCGTGCTTCAGGGAACTCTCCGCACGCTCAGCCCCGAGACCCGTGCACTTGCGCAGCGCCGCATTCGCGAAATCGCAACTCTCGTTGCCGAGGCAAGCCGTGCCACTTGCGATGTCACGTTCAACTTCGGCTACCCGGTCACCATCAACGATGAGCGCATGGCGGCCTTCGCCCGCGCCGTCGCCGAGAAGGTCGTCCCGCCGGAACAGGTGCATGGCGCGCAACCAATGATGGCCTCTGAGGATATGAGCTACTTCCTCAACGCAGCACCTGGCTGCTTCGCCTACCTTGGCTCCGCCAACCCTGACCGCAATCTGCACCACCCGCACCACAGCCCGCTCTTCGACTTCGACGAAGCCTGCCTGCCCATTGGCGCCGAATTGCTCTCGCAGCTCGCCATAGCATATCTCGCTCAGCCTTGAGATCCGCGTCACACGGGAAATGCACGCCACGCGTTTCCCGTGTCCGCCTACCGCCTTTCCCCTTTTCCTCCAGCGCGCTATACAATACGGGAGTGACATGCCTGTGTTAGATACCAACTTCGCCGCCCGCCTGCGCAGACAATCTGCATGCCCTTCCCCCGCATGGCGCGAGAGGGGCCAGCGGTGGGGCAATACACATCAGTAGCGCAAAGGAACCATTCCCATGACCGATCTCAAGCACGTCGGCGTGCTGTTGATGACCTACGGCTCGCCGGCCACCCTCGACGATGTGCCGCAATATCTCTCGAATGTGCGTGGCGGACGACCCCTCACGCCTGAGGAGGAGACGGAGCTCGTCGCCGAGTTCAAGCGCCGCTACGAGCTCATCGGCGGCTCTCCCCTGCTGCGCATCACCCGCGAGCAGGCTGCTGCCCTGCAAGACGAGCTAAACCGCACGCACCCTGACGGGCCGCGCTTCCGTGTTGATGCGGGCATGCGTTTCGCCCCGCCCTACGTCCGCGATCTGGTTCCTGGTCTCGCCGAGGATGTTGAGGCCATCGTCGGCATCATCATGTCGCCGCAATACTCGCCCATTCTGATGCGCGGCTACGTCACCACCCTGAC
>DASVOW010000428.1:0-1790 GCA_036383155.1 Ktedonobacterales bacterium | reverse complement strand
CTTGCCCGCCGGAAAGGTTCCCGAGACACACGCGCTGATCTTTGGACTCACGCTTGGCGTGGCATCATTTGGCGTCCTGGCTCTCTTCGTCAATCTCCTGAGCGCGCTGCTGGCGCTCTCCGCCATCGTTTTTTATGTCGTAATCTACACGATGTGGCTGAAGCGCACCACGCCACAAAACATCGTGATCGGTGGTGCGGCGGGCGCTGTGCCTGTGCTGGTAGGCTGGGCCGCCGTGACGAACAGCATCGGTCTGGCGGCGATCTGGATGTTTTTGATCATCTTCCTGTGGACGCCACCGCACTTCTGGGCGCTCTCACTGGTATTGCAGAAGGATTACCAACGCGCGGGCATCCCGATGTTGCCGGTGGTGCGGGGGGAGGCCGAGACCTACCGCCAGATCATCGTCTACACACTTGTGCTCATCGCCGCGTCGCTTGGCCTGGTGGTGACGCACATCATGGGCACGTTCTATCTGGTGGGCGCGTTGCTGCTGGGAGGTGGATTGGTGGTGCTGGGGGTACGACTGGCGCGTAGCGGACGACTGGCCGATGCCCGCAGACTCTTCTGGTTCTCAAACTATTACCTGGCGCTGCTCTTCGCCGTCATGGTGCTCGACCGCGTGCTCCGCTAAATTGGTCAGCATACTGGCACTAGACAGGGCGCTACACGCTATCCCTATCATCAAGGATCTCTCGCATAGTACGACGGGCAGGCACCTTGCCTGCCCAAATACGTAATGCCTCTCTGAGGCCGGAGCCAGGATGATCGTGATGAGGGACGGGCATGAACAATCGCGGGCATCGCCGGGCAACGAGAGGCGCCAACGATGCGCAATTTGCTCGCGGCGACTCGGGAGACAACACTGGTATCTGGAGGAGGCGGGCGACGAACACGAGCCGCAGCGCTCGTGGCTGCTTTGCGAGCATTGTCATGCGGCAGTGCAGCATGAAATGCAACGCGCCGGACTGCGGATGCCACAGCGCCTGAGCATCGCAATCGGGGTCGTCGCCAGCGAGCATGCTTCACGCCCCAGGGTGAGCCACCCAAGCTCCTGGGAGCAGCTCGGCGATAGAGAGCTGGAGCGCCTGCTGCTGTGGAGCTTTCTGGTGGCCTTTGCGGTGCATGCGCTGGCGTTCATCCTGGTGACCGCCTATATCATGACATCGCACTGACGACGAACGGGAGAATATATGGCTAGCGGCTAGCTCCAGTCGTAGCGGTCGTCGCGGCGCGACTCCTCGCGCTCGGCACGGCGCTCATCGCGGTAGTCGCGGCGACGATTGTAGCGGTCATCGTAGCCATACCAGCCGCGTCCGCGCCCCGAGCCGCGCCGCCACCACCAGCCGCTCCAGAAGAGTGGGAACAGGAAGAACCAGCCCCACCCGTGGCCGAAGATCACCACGGCGGCGATGAGCGTGGCGATTAGGATCACTGGCAAGACACTCTGCGCCACGAAACCATAGTTCACCGGCGGGCGCGGCGCGGCGTTGCGTGGGCGCGCGGGGGTGTTGGCCTTGCGGCGCTGCATGTAGGAGTCGGCCAGCGCTTTGTCCATGTCTGGGCCAAGCTCGCGAGCCGCCGCAAGCGTGGCGAGCAGGTCGGCGTGGTCATCCTCAGCATTCGGATCGGTTGGCGTCGATTGGGTCGGACGATCTACCATTGTCGGACTCCCGGGCAGGGATTCAGCCCTGATTCCATCAGAGACACACCATCTATACAGAACTGTTCTTGTTTGTGTCGCATGACTGTCACGACATCTCCCACTTCAATTGTATCGCGCGGGCGGC
>DASVOW010000427.1:0-14012 GCA_036383155.1 Ktedonobacterales bacterium | reverse complement strand
TGTATCCCTCGGATATAGCTTGCTGCATACATTTGAGGCGTTTCTCCCTCTACGTTGGGTCATTATCATTAAGCGTGGGCAACGTGTTCCGTTGGTTCTCCTGGCTGCATGCACATTGTTCGTTGTCTACCGCTTTGCGTTTGTCTCTCCTGCTTCCTTTTCGAATCAAACCTTTCAGTGTGTAACTACGGATTCTTCGCATCTCTCATTCCGAGATCAACGCATGCCGAATATTCGTCGAATTAGAGACCGAACTGAGAGACCTGCAATCATGTCTGTGAGCGCGCTGTGAGCGCAAAATGGCTCACTGGAAGGTACAGAAGGTGAGGCAATAAGGCCGCGGACAAAGCGAATGGGTGCATCGCCTCGAAGGAAAGGAACAAGAAGGCCATGCGCGCACGCACCTTTTTGAGTAGTTGTATCCTTGCCTTCATGCTTTCGATGACACTCAGTTCGAGTTATAAGACAGCGGGAGCTGCCACTCTGGACTCAGCTACCACCGATGTGTCACGCGTGATCTCCCCTGGATTGGCGGAGATTAGCAAGGTGGTGCTTGACGATACGAGCATAGATGCGCCTGCTCTCTGGACCACAACATCGGGCACAGTGCGTGGTGTGCTGGCATGGACCGGAACGGATGCCTCGCACCGCCTGAATGCTATGACTACGGCAATTGGAACGAAGTATGGAAACAAGGTTACACTTTCCGACACGTCGTTCACCCAACCGGGTGTGACGCGCACCCCAAATGGCAAGGTTGCCATAGCATGGAGCGGCTTAGATGCGGGACATACGCTCAACGTTCTCTACGATGTCTATGGGGCTCGCGCCAAGCTGACGTTATGGGGAGAGACCAGCAGCTTCAAGCCTGCGCTGGCAGCTTCCGCAGATGGTTCACTTGTATTGGCGTGGACGGGTATGGACTCCGGCCGCCGCCTCAACCTCCTCAACATTTCCACAAATCCCCCGCTTTCGAGGGGATGGAAGGCGACATTGTGGACGGTGAGCGGGAAAACGGGACCCAGCTTGAGCTTTGAGGCATCACGCTCCGAGTACATTCTGAGTTGGGCCGCTGTATCTCCTGCTAACCAGATCGCGTTTGCCAGGTCTTCAGATGGGAGGAATTGGACTACTGGAACAGCTCTCGCCGAGCAGAGCGATGCCACGCCCAGCTTCATGGGCATCGTCGGCAACTATTACACCATGCCGCCGCACTACGTGGCATGGACCGGTATCGATCCGGGGCATTCGCTGAATTTCCAGTACACGCGCTCGTTTCCGGGGTGGCCTGATGCCACGAATACCAAGGTGGTCCTTGCAGAGCAAGCCTATCAAGGACCAGAACTCGGCTTTATTAGCGGCCCCAGCTTGATGCTGATGACCTGGACAGGTGTTGACGCGGCTCATCATCTCAACGTGGCGGTGTTGACGCCGATGTTACCGTCGCCTTGTGCGTTGCCAGGCATCACCCCTGTAACGCCCAGGGCAATCACGCAGGGAACTTCAGGACGTAAGGAAGTTGCCTTGACCTTTGACGCTGGTGGTGCAGCAGGCAATCCTACCTCGCTGCTCGATACGCTGAAAGCCGAAGCAGTACCGGCTACGTGGTTCTTCACAGCCGAATGGGCACAGGCATATCCCAACATTGTGGCGCGTGTGCATGCACAGGGCTACCTGATAGCCAATCACACGGTCGACCATCCTGATCTGGTTACTCCCGCACGCTCGGATACCTTTATCTGCTATCAACTGGGCCTGGGAAATCAGATCGTCGTCGATCGCGCCGGGATTTCGGGGACGCGCCCGTACTTCCGGCCACCATATGGGAGCTACAATACGCAGGTGCTGAACCGCGCGGCTGGTTTGGGCTATTACCTGGTCATGTGGAGTCTTAACACCCATGACGACCAGGACAGCACGACTGCCAGCCAGATCGTCAACACGGTGAAAAGCGAGCTCGCACCGGGTAAGATTATTTTGATGCATGGTGGCAGCGCGCACGAGCCGGAGGCGCTATCTCAGGTGATTCAATATATCAAGAGTCAGGGGTATAGCATCGTTACGCTCGACCAATTGCTGGCGCCCTGAAGCGATTGCTACGATGCAACGAGGATTAGGAGACGGTGGGAGTGATCACTCGAACGAGCACAGCGCAAGCGACAGTGAGGAAGGACAGCAGCGCGCCGCGCAGCTTCTGTGCGGCGCGTCGTATTGCTCAAATGCGACTTTTATCTTTCGTGCCGGGTGTGTGGCAGACGCACTCAACCTAGCAAGCACCCGAACGTGGGTGCTAGTAGGAGCGTTGCCTCATCAACCGGCGCTTCATGACTTCGACAAGCAGCAGGTAGGTGAGGACTGTGCCGAGGAGGAATACGAAGTAGCCGATGGGTAGCGGTACGAAGCCGAGAGCGTATGCGAGTGGCGTATAGGGCAAGAGCACGCCGATGAACACGATGGCGATTGTCGTAATGGCCAATGGCCGGCTAGGCCGACTCTTCAGTGGATTACCGGCTGTGCGGATGATGAAGATAACCAGCGTCTGAGTCGCCAGGGACTCTACAAACCAGCCAGTATGAAACAGTTCCTGGGAGGCGTGGAAAAGTGTCAACATCGCCCAGAATGTGAGGAAGTCATAGATCGAGCTGATCGGCCCGATGTAAATCATGAAGTTGCGAATGAGGGAGATATCCCAATGGTGCGGCTTCCGGATGAAGGTTTCATCGACGTTGTCAGTCGGGATGGTGATCTGCGAGAAATCGTAGAGGAAGTTGTTGAGTAGTATTTGCGTGGGCAACATTGGCAGGAAGGGTAGGAAGACCACCGCGCCGGCCATGCTGAACATGTTGCCGAAGTTCGAGCTGGTGCCCATTAATAGGTATTTCATGACATTGCCGAAGGCTTTGCGTCCCTCCAGCACTCCCTGCTGGAGCACCCGTAGGTTGCGCTCCAGCAGAATGATCTCAGCAGCGTCTTTAGCTACGTCTACCGCGGTGGCGACCGATATTCCCACGTCTGCCATGTGAAGCGATGGCGCGTCGTTTATTCCATCGCCAAGGAAACCGACCACATGCTTGCGTGCTTTGAGCGCAAGCAGTATCCGGTTCTTTTGGGACGGGGAGACGCGAGCGAAGATTGTTGTTTGCTCCGCAATCTGGCCAAGCGCTGGGTCGCTGATGTGGTCAAGCTCGTCGCCCAGCACGATGCGGGCTCCATCCAGTCCAACTTGATGGCAGATGTGACGGGTGACTAACTCGTTGTCACCAGTCAGAATCTTGACCTCGATTCCATCACGGCGTAACGCCGTCAATGTCTCGGCGACATCCTCACGCGGCGGATCGAAAAACGCGAGATAGCCCGACAACGTGAGCTCTGTCTCAGCATCCGCATGGTAGGCCGACTGCGGTGGCACCTTGCATGATGCTATCGCCAAAACACGATAGCCCTCGGAACACAGCTGTTGGTAGGTCGCCTCGCATTGCGCCCGATAATCCTTGTCCAATTGCCGTATCTCGCCAGGTTGATCCGCAGTTTGTGTGAGCTCGAACGCGATGCATTGCGGCAGGATACCTTCTGGGGCGCCTTTCGTGATGAGTATCCGCTCGTCTCCGTGTGCTACGACGACTGAAAGACGCCTACGCTCGAAGTCGAAGGGGATCTCGTCGAGTTTCTGATAGGCACTTACATCTAACTGGGTGTGAGCCAGGATGGTTGCGTCAAGAGGGCTCCGAATGCCTGTCTCATAGGTGCTGTTTATGTAGGCGAGTAGTAATGTGCGGGCCGTTGGGTGACCTAGCGGGTCGATACAGTGGTCAAGTACCATCTCACCAGTTGTAAGGGTGCCTGTCTTGTCGCTGCAGAGAATATTCATGCTGCCGAAATTCTCGATCGCGGCAAGATGCTTGACTATCACCTTTTGGCGGGCCATGTAGCGGGCGCCTTGCCCGAGTGTTACCGTCGTGATCATTGGCAAGAATTCAGGCGTGAGCCCGACCGCCAGCGCGACGGCGAAGAGTAGAGACTCAAGAGGGTTGTGCTTTAAGGCGAGATTCACAGTCAGAACGAAGAGTACCAGCAGGATCACGGTCCGCATGATAAGCATGCTGAATTGACGGAGCCCACGATCGAACGCTGTCTCTGGAGGTCGGGCGGCAAGACGAGCCGCGATATCCCCAAAGGCGGTAGCGCTGCCAGTAGCTATCACTACCGCGGTCGCTAGGCCACTCACGACTGAAGTACCCAGAAGCACGATATGCGGAGATTCGGCGAGTGAACGGAGAGGCGATGTGTCATCTATCGCCTCCTTTTCGACCGGTAGCGATTCTCCTGTCAACGCGGCCTGTTGCACGTGTACGTCACGTGCATCGAGGAGACGCGCGTCCGCAGGTACGAGGTCGCCGGCTGCCAGGCGAATGATGTCACCAGGCACCACAGCAGTGCGCGATATCTCCTGCCACGCACCATCTCGCCGTACTGTACATTTGAGCGCCACAGAGCTTCGTAGCTGTTCGACGGCCTGCTGCGAACGATAGCTTTGAAGGAAGTTGACCGCGACGCTGAGAAGAACCATTGTCGCGATGATGGCAGCATTGAGCCGCTCTCCAAGTACACCTGAGATGAGGCTGGCAACTAGCAGAATGATCACAAGAGGATTGACCAGAAAGGTCAGCAATTGTGTGAGAGCGGCAAAGCGCGCGGGATGAGCTGGCTCATTCGCACCATAGCGGGTACGCCGGCGTTGAGCCTCCTCGCTGGACAAGCCATCAGGCGTCGTCATCAGCTTGTCTAATAATGAGATCGTGTTAAGCTGAGCGAGCTGGACGGTTGGATTGTCCGCTCCGGTAGTAGAGTTGGTGTCGGATGTGGTAGTGAGCTTAGTTGGGGACCCGGAGAGCATGGTGTCCTCCAGACGTGAGTGATGGGTGCGTGAGTGCTACCTTGAGCGACATGAGACGCGAGGAGAGTCAATGGTTCATGTTCTCAGGTTGAGATGTCATTCGTAGCGGTATTCATGCCTCGTATCTCTATCCATCGTTCACAGGATACTCGTGTCACCGCCACCACACAGATGCATCACAGGGAAGTCCCTTATCAATCACAGGAGAGTCACAGCGAGAAAGGCAGCGTCATGGGTAGGTGTGTGGAGAGGCAGTACAATGACGAAGGCGACTGGCACCCTTTTGGAGGATACCAGTCGCTTGCCGTCCGTAGGCTTGTGATGCTGCGAGTGTGTCGTAGCATCCCTGGATTCGCTGGCTCGTAGAATGTGGCTGGTGAGGGAGCATCAACTTGAGTGGGTTCAACGAGAGCGAATGAACGCCTGGTCGTTTCCCTGCCGCACTGGCACTTCAGTTGATGTGGCCCCTCTTTCCCACGACTACCTTCTCCGATACCATCGATTTTGGTGCGTATCCGTACCACATGAAAGGTCAGTGGACGTCAGCAGTCTCCTTAAGGACAGGTTGCTCGATGGTTACTGGTATCTGTTTGGGCTTGGCGGCCTCCGTCTTGGGTATCCTCATGGTTAGCACGCCATTCTCAAAGATAGCAGTAACGTTCTCAACGTCGATAGGAGTGGGTAGCGTGACGATGCGTTGCACCTCGCCTTCGTAGCGCTCGCGCCGGACATAGGACTTCGTCTTCTCGGTCGTCTCGGATGGCTTCCTCGCGGCGCGTATGGTTACGGTATCGCCGAGGGCCATGACCTGCAGGTCTTCGGGCTTGACGCCGGGCAGAGATGCCTCTATAACATACTCTTGCTCCGTCTCGGTGATGTCGAGCGGGAAAGACCTTCCAAACACCAACGATTCGATGGCGCGCGGATTAACGAAACTCTCCTCAAAGAGTCTGCCTACTGCGTCGCGGAGCGATCCGAACGTCTCGCGGGGTTCCAATGCCATACAGTGCCTCCTTTGCAAGACCAGTGGCATAGCGAGCCGCCAGTAGTGTGGATGTGGTGAACCTGATCCCTAGAGTCGGCTCGCCGTTGAGCTTCCTCTAGGGTGGTTCGTTGTGTCAGCGTATGTTAGAGCGATGCTGGGGTGCGTGCTCTGTCGCGCCAACGCCATCCATGATAGGCTTGTTGTGTCACACCCGTCTCTCAAACATGGTACGCGCATTCACAGCCTTGTCACGCTGTGGCGTGCAGGATTCGCATTCATTGAGACTTCGCGTGAGGTGGACGTCACACAAACACCTTTCCGCACTGCGATTGTATTTGGTTTCTTATGGCACACCTGTGATAATGATCAGGCAAGGCGTGTTCTGTAGCACGATGCGTAATGCCCGAGCACGTCCGAACTCTAGATGACTGCGTCTAACGAGCACAATGCCGTCGTACTGCTCGTCGCCGGCGAGGCGCACGATTTCGCTTGCGACGTCTCCCTGACGTAAGAACACACGCGTATGCATTTCTGGTGGGAACTGCGCACAACTCCGGCAGAGACGCTCGACAATCTCCGTGTTCCATTGAGCCCATTCATGCTGTGGCTGATCGATATACGCGGGTAATCCCATCTGCCCTGCTTCCAATTCTTTCGCGGATGTCTGGCCGGCTACGTAGAGCACGTCGACATCGGCACCGAGCAGCGATGCCAGCACGATCGCTTGCTGGACGGCAGTGGCAGTTGTTGGCGACCCGTCAAGCGGGAGCAGAAGTCGGCGTATTGGGCTGACTGGCAGACGTGCGCATGCCGCCTCTGGACGTACGAGCACTACGGGGCGAATGGTACCCGCTACTACTGCTTCGGCGACGTGTCCGAGGACACGACCGGGCTCGACGTGTCGACCGTGTGTCGTCAGCACGATCAGCACTGCGTCGGGTTCACTTGCCAGTCGCAGGATGGTCGCTGATGGTTCTCCTACGTGCATATGAATGTCAATCTCGGAGACAGCCGAAGTGCCAAGGATATCCCCAAGGGTCCCCAGCCAGGTACTCATGCGAAGGTGGCTACCTCCCTGTGGTACGACATAGAGGACGTCCAACTTGGCCTGAAGCTGGTCGGCGAGTGCGCGTGCAACGGGTACGGCTGTCATCGCCGCAGGAGAGCCGTCCAGCGCTACCAGCACACTCGCTTGTAATGATTCGTTTGAGATAGGTGTATTCTGGCTCATCGAGGTACCTCACTCCATGTCCTTCCATCATCGTCGCTGCGCGCTTGCACCATCTGCTGACTGCTGAGGTGAAGTTGCAACATGCCGAGCTTTATGGTGCATGGTGCGCCCTCTTGCAGTTGGACCCGAATAGTGAGGGGCTTTTGTGTCGCATCAAATGTAAGGCGGCGGTCTCGCCACCGCAACGGTAGGCGCAGGCGCTGCCATGAAGGTAGGAGATGTGGATCGATATACAGGCTATCCTGGTTGAATTTCAAGCCGAGGAAGCCGAAGACGATAGCGTTCCACAGGCCGCCCAGAGCACCTATATGGACGCCATGAGCGGAAGCACCTAATGTATCGGAAAGGTCGATCCGCATTGCCTGCCGTAGATAGGCTTCCGCGGCTGCAAGATCGCCAATGCGTGCCGCAACGCAAGCGTGAACTGCTGGGCTGAGCGAACTGCCCTGGGCGCAACGCGGAGCATAATAGCGATAATTTGCCTCCCACTCGCGAGCGGAATATTGCTCCCCAAGCAGGGCAAGCAGCATGAGCACATCGGCCTGTTTGAGTATCTGCGATCCAGCTACACGGTCGCTACCAAGCAGCATATCGATAGGCAAGCCACCGGGTTTCTGGGCTATGGGCAGGATGTCCTCCCGCCCGAAGTACCCGGCGAATTGCTCTATTACGCCATCCGGTGTCGTGTGTGGTGAGGCAAGTAGGCGAGCGCATGTAGTCCATGATGTCAGCTCCGCATCTGACAGACCGAGACGTTCACTCAGCTCTGTCCAACGAGCTGGCCAGCGAGCCGCAAGTAGTGCCGCCGTTTCGACACCGCGCTCAAGATTCCAGCGCGCCATTTCGTTTGTGTAGGCGTTATCGTCTACGTCTTCATGATATTCATCCGGGCCAATCACGCTATTGATGTGTCTCTGCCCAGCCGCGTCAACTGCAGTGCGACTGGCCCAGAAACGCGCCGTCTCCAAGAGTATCTCCGCACCCACATCGAGAAGGAATTGATCATCCTCTGTTGCTTGCCAATAGTGCCATACAGCAAATGCTACATCAGCACTTATGTGATTTTCTTGTTCACCACAACGCACGGGCAGCACTACGCCGTCCGGCCGGTCAACGTAGGGTGGTGTAACCTCATCACCTGTGTCTGCTGATTCCCAGGCGTAAAGTGCACCGCGATAGCCCAAGCGTGTAGCTTTGGCACGTGCTGCCGGGAGCGTATGGTAGCGGTAGCGCAAGAGCGCCTGAGCGGCGTCGGGCCAGGTGAAGATGAAGAAGGGTAATGTGAAGATGTCAGTATCCCAGAAGACATGCCCGAGATAACCTTCTCCCGTTAGCCCACGCGCGCCAATTGATACATCACTATGTGTTGGATCGGCGGCACTGATGAGGTGATACATAGCGAAGCGTAGCGCGACTTGAGCTTCATCGTCACCTTCAAGCACGATGTCGCTTGCGGCCCAGCGCTCGGCCCATGTGTGCACGTGTGACTGTATGAGTGCCGCTGCTGGCTCGCGCCATGTGCGCCAGAGCGCCACTGCAGCTTCGTTCTCAGGCGCATCTACGGCGCGTCCGGATGCTAAAGCGACAGCGCGCGCAAACGTCGCCCAGTGGCTGGTCTGTCCCTCCCACTTCCAGACTGGTGTGAGGTTATCTCCCTCTGTGAGCAATGCCGGTTTGTCGTCGATCCAGCTTGCGGTCGCTCCCGCAAGGGCAATCGTATGCTTGCTGCCTGGCACTTGCATGAGCAGAATGCCATCGTGATCGTTCAAGCTGTCGTGTTTCCGCTCGACGTATTGGTCGTATTGGTCGCGTTCACTACCTTTTTCCTCTGCTCGCTGATGGCTCTTTATGGCGGATGCCCGAAGAGTTGGCGCCCCATGCAGAGTTACCTCGATAGGGCCCGCTTCCGGTGTGAGCGCTACCTGGGTCGTGTGCAACATCATATTGCGATCAGCGCCGGAGGCCAATCGCAACGTACGCAAGCGAACGGCCTGCTGGCTGTTTGCCAAACGGTGCGACCACTCTGTTATCACTACGCCACGGCGCATGTCGAGGACGCGCCGATGCCACACAACATTGGAGGAGTCCAGGGTCAATCGCTTACCATCAATAGATATGTCGATACTCATCCAGTCTGGCACGGGAGTAAGCGCTGGTAGGTGGAATGAGGCTCGTCCTCCAGGGGCAAAGAGTCCGGCAACAAATGTACGTGGGTGTGAGGCTCGCGTGGGCATATCTAGGGCACCGCGAATCCCGAGAAAGCCGTTGCCGACGGCGAAGCGTGTCTCAATGTCGTGCTCAAGCGCTGGGATATATGTATGGGTTTCCAGCAACCAGTTTGGATCGTCTGCCAAGTGGAAGGCTGCTTCTGCCCAAGACGATATTGCTACTGCACCGTGGTCTTCCATGCCAGACGCGGCAAAATCTATGCGTGTGGGAGAACCTCCAGAGTGTTGCGCTTGAGTGTGAAGCGCAGTTTGAAGTGTGAGTAATTGCCTGAAGCGTGGCGGACCACCTCCTAGATGTATCACATTCGGCGGCGTGCCTTCCGGCTCACTACCAACCGAAGCAACGCTCGCTCCATCAGCATCCGCCCACATGCGAGTATCACTCCCTGAGACCCCCGCGAGCGTGTCAAACTCATCACCTACGATAAGGACGTCACGGAACGGGATTCCTTCCGGCGCTAGCAGCTCGCGTTTGATCCACTTCAGCGCACCTTGCGTGTCCGTCAGGCCTATCTCAATGTGTTTCCCATCGGTGGTGATGCGTGCTTGCGATAGCCCTCGGGATGTCGCGACTTGGCGCGCCTCATCAATCACACCGGCCAGACCGGCTGGCTGCCCTTCGCCTACTGTCGCGGTGGCACGATACGAGACGCGGAGGGGTGTTCCTTGAGCGGTGAATCCGTACACATCAGAGCCACTATTATCGGAGATAAGCAGATACCTCCGTTTCTCCTCGTGTATCAGGTGGCAAAACTGACGATCGATGTCGCTGAAATTGTTGTCGGTGATGACGACGAGCCAGATTCCTAGATCGAGGAGTGGCTCCGCGACGCGAACGAGCGGAGTCGCATCCTCGCGGCGGTCGGCGACGGCTGTTCCATCCCAATCAAAGATGATCACGCGAAACGGGCGCCGGAGGGACCGTGGTATAAATGCCTCAGTACCATCGCCAGGATGTGTTGCATCTACGTCCTTTGAGTTGCGCATGAGCCGTCGCCGAGGCGTGGGAGGCATATAGTGCTCACCGCCTTTATATTGTGCACGTATGGAGTGACTACCTGTGCGTCGTGCTTGCCGCGAGGCGGATACAACGAGTGCTATGGGAGTGGTGTATGCGGCTGGTTTCCTCGCCAATGGCTGTGCTCGCGTAGCCCTAGTATGACAACGCCCACAGTAGCTGATCCGCTCGTTCTGCGTCGTCGCAGAGGAATGCGACCTGCTGGCGTTGATCACTATCCTTTTGGATTAGACAGGTGAGAGCGATATGGATGTTTGCAGTCTCGATGACCTCGCAGGCATATGCCAGACTCTGTGTCGTGTCAGGAAACCAAGCGAGAACCAACGGAACCTCCTCTACCTGCATCCCCACGTTCCTCAACGTGGCTGATGCAGCAGACGTGTTGCTTGGGACGCAAATAATGGCAGTGTTTTCATGGGTTGTGTCAGGGCTGTAACCGACAAATGCGTCCACACGTACGTCTGCTTGCGAAAGGGCTTGTGTCACGGATGTGAGTAGAGTGACCGGTGAGCCGTGGACATCGGGTGGACGCTGTGCCGCAGGCGGGCGTCGGATTCGGAGTCCAGTTCGTATTGCCATGATTGCGCTCCTTTGGGCTCTCTGGCGATCATGGTAGCGATCTCGTCTCACATTCATGTCACGATCCGTGACGACGAATCACTGCGGCATCACAAGACACGGGTGCTATTGCGCTGTGTTATTCGATTGTGTGTCTTCCAGAGCCACTTATGGCGTAGCCGGTTGAGGCGCTTCTACCATTTTGTCTAGCATTCGGGCCCAAGTAGCTGCTCGATCCTGTTCACCCGCCAGCAGCGGACCCTCTTTGCCATCGACGAAAAAGCTCTCTGGTGGCACGAGCGGCGAGATGCCTATTCTTTGGAAAGCCTTGGCTATGTGGGTGGCTGCGGAGCCAGTGAGCCAGCGCGGCTTCTGGAAGCGCGTATCAAAGGCGGCGACGGCTACGCCACGAAGCTGCTCGCGGGAAAGACGCTTGAGGAAGGACTGCATGGCAGGAGTAGATCTCCATCCCTGAGTTGGTGATCCTATGATGAGCAGCTTTGTTCCTTGCAGGTCAATGGGCTGTGCTGGATCGACGCGCATCGCCTGTACCTGTCCATACTCGCGCAATATACCTGCGAGAGCCTGTGCGATGCGCTCGGTGTTTCCATACTGCGAATCATAGACAATTAGCGTATTCATCGTGTCCTCCTTCGCTGCAGTTCTGTACTTGAAGGCAGTCGATCTAATTGACCTCGGGGGGATCGTAGCACCGACATATCACCTCGCTATCACGAGAATGCTACTTCTTGTCACAACGTCCTCATAGGAGATGGCTCCTGCCTGACTGAGATAGTTTGTTTGAGATGATTCGGGCGGTGTGTCAGAATCTTGGTTTGTGACGGCTCGCGTGAGGCGATACACTCACTATAGACGACGGTTTCGTAGTTGGCGGGAGAAAGCGATGATACGGGTTGCTCTGCTCAGCTTCTGGCATGTGCATGCAAAGGACTATGCGCGGCAGGCGCAGCTTCATCCTGACACAGAGATCGTGGCAGCGTGGGATGAGGACGCAGCACGGGGGCGCGCTCAGGCCGAAGCATATGGTGCGCGTTTCTATGAGCGGCTGGACGATGTGCTCGCTCAAGCTGAGATCGATGGCGTTATCGTCGATACGCCGACGAATATGCACCGCGAGGTGATGGTAGCGGCTGCACAAGCGGGTAAACACATCTTCACGGAGAAGGTGCTGGCGCTGACTGTACAGGAGTGCCGGGATATCCTGGCGGCGGTTGAGCGGTCCGATGTTGTGCTGACTGTGTCGCTTCCGCGGCTCAATGAGGGCTATACGTTGGCGGTCAAGGAAATAGTTGATCGTCAACTGCTCGGCGGTCTTACGCTGGTGCGCACACGACTCTCGCATAACGGCGCTATTCGCACACAGGATGATCCAAATGGCTGGTTGCCGCCATATTTCTTTGATCCGGAGTTGTGTGGTGGCGGGGCACTCATTGACTTGGGGTGCCACCCGATGTATCTCGCCCGATTGTTTCTGGGGCTCCCGGAACGCGTGAGCGCGAACTTTGGGTACGTGACGGGACGGGCGGTGGAGGACAATGCGGTCGTGGTGCTGCACTATCCGGGCGGCGGTCTCGGCGTGGTGGAGGCTGGCTTTGTCAATCGTTTCTCTCCGTTCACCATCGAGGCACATGGTACGGAAGGTAGTCTGCTCTATAGCTCACGAGATGGTGTGCTGAGGGCGCGGAGCACGTTGCTCGATACGAGTGGAAGTGGCGGTACGGATGATTGGCGGGCGGTGTCGCAACCACCTGCGCTCCCTTCCAGCTTCGAGCAATGGGTGGGACACATCCAGCACGGTACGAAAGCGACTGACAACATTGCTATGGCCGTGGACCTGACTACGTTGATGGAGGCGGCCATTCGTTCGGCACGAGAACAACGTCCCGTTCATCTCGACGAGGTGCTGGGGTGACGCCGGCCGACCTCGTGAATGGCGTATTCGTAGGATCTGGAGGCACCGAGCGTGACTATCGTAGTTGGAATCATCGGTTGTGGCAGCATTGCAGAGCACCATGCCAACGGCTATCTCGCAATCCCTGACCAGGCGCGGGTGGTTGCAGTGAGCGATGTGGTGGAAGAGAACGCACGGCGGGTGTCCGATCAGGTCGGCGGCGCGCATATGTTCAGCGACTATCGGGCGTTGCTGGCGGAGAGTGAGATCGACGCGGTTGATATTTGCTTGCCGCATCATCTGCATGCGGATGCGATTCTTGCGGCTGCGGAGGCAGGGAAGCATATCCTGTGCGAGAAGCCGCTCTGCCTGTCGCTCGACGAAGCGGGGGCTATCCGGTCGGCGATAGCAGCGAGTGGTGTGACGCTGATGTGCGCGCATAATCAACTCTACCTGCCGCCGGTGCGCCGGGCCAAAGAGATGCTCGACTCGGGAACACTTGGCGCTATCTATGAGATTCGCACCGCAGACGCATTCCGCCATCGGTGGGATATGCCGGGGGCGACCTGGCGCAGCAGGCGCGAGACGATGGGCGGCGGCGAGCTGATCGATACGGGATACCATCCGTCATACCTGCTGCTGTATCTGGCCGGCAGTGCCGCTGCTGAAGTCGTGGCGATGACGAGCACCTATCGCCTGAATATCGATGGCGAGGATTCCGCGCAGGTGCTGGTGCGCTTTGCCAGTGGGGCGGTGGGTAATATCGTCACAAGCTGGGCATATGATCCTCCGCCGGGTACCTGGACGTTTCAAGTGGTGGGCGAGCGGGGCTATCTCTATGGTAACAACACCACATTCCACTATAGGCTGCTCGGCGAGGAACCTGTTGCTATCCGGTTCGACGCGATCAACACGTTTAGCGCTGAGGTAGCGGACTTTGTCGCGTGCCTGCGCGAGCGGCGGCGTCCGATTCAGACGGAGGCTGATGGGATCGCCGTGCTCAAGGTGATCCTTGGCGCATACCAATCGCAGGCGGAGAAGCGCGTTGTCTCGCTCGGCGAGTAGGCGCCTTCTCCGCTGTTGTGTTGGCTACGGAGTCGCCTCCATGGCACTCAGCAGCGGGTCGGCTGCTGCGGCCGGCAGCGAGGGCGACCAATCTACGATGGCGTCGAAGGCGTCGAGCGGG
>DASVOW010000426.1:0-7946 GCA_036383155.1 Ktedonobacterales bacterium | reverse complement strand
GAAGTACGGGCCGTGATTGCCGCCGACCTCAGGCCCTTCGTCCCAGTCGAGCCCCATCCAGCGCAGCCCCTCCATGATCGCTTCGACGGCCCCCGGCACCATGCGCTTACGGTCAGTATCCTCGATGCGCAGGATGAATTGTCCGTCGGCGTGCCTGGCGGCAAGCCAGGCAAAGAGGGCCGTGCGATAGTTGCCGATATGGGGGAAGCCGGTCGGGCTCGGCGCATAGCGCGTGCGAACCGGACGAGCACTCGTGGGACGATCAGCCATGATGTCATTCACCTCATCGAAATTAGTGCGGTTCTGCAAATATACACACCCTCTAGCATATCACGGACGAGCCTATGCTTGATGACCTGCTGCTAGAACAGGCAACACGCTTCGCCGGGCGTCTGCAGATTGCTATCTCGTCATAGATTATAGATGCACGAGCATGAAGTATACACAGGCAGGGCTCGTGGCGTATCGCACTATATGAGACAATCAGCCCTGCGCGCCTGATTGGCAGGGATGAACAGTTAGAAACCGTCTGATAAATCGTCACATCCCGATCAGGCGTCGCAGCATCAGCCGGCTCATGCAAACGTCGATCATGGCCCCGCTGGTGGTACAGAGCCACTCGTCATCTGTGCTGAGCCGACGGGCTTGGCCTTACCACGCGAAAGCGCGCTCGACGACCCACCTTCTGGGCAGCATGCGGAAAGCGGGCGGCACCAAGCCATACTTCGACCAGTCGATTTGACCGGGTGGGATGTCGTTGGGAGCCCAGACGTGCTTGTAGCGTGGTGGATGCGCGACGATCTCGGCGCTCCAGCCGAGCGTGCGCTCGATCCAGCCCTTGCCTTTGTCCTGCCCATTGTAGCCGGCGTCGAGCCACACGTGGCGCAGCCGCGGAAACTGCGTCGGCACTGGGTCGGCGAGCACCCCATCCGCCTCGTCGATCGGCGGTAGGATCGTCGACGACAACTCTTTCGCTCCCTTCCTTTTTCACTGCTCACCGGCTATGATGGGAACGCGGCCATCCCGCCGCTTTGTTTCCCGTTGCAGCCCCAGGAGGCATACCATGGCCAATCAACCGACTTTCTACGTCCCACCGCTCCCGCCCTGCCCCGAATGCGGGGGCACCTGCGTCCAGGCGCACGCGCTGGGCCACACCTTCGGCGTCCAACGGATCGGCGCCGTGTTCGGAGGGTTCTCGCCGATGCGTGCCATCGTCTGCACCCGCTGCGGGCTCACGCGCTTCTATGCGCTCAACCCTGGCGCCGTGATACCGCGGTGAGCGCCGATACCAGGCGCGCCGCGAGCCGCATACGCGCTCATAGTCCATCAATCGCCGCCTCGGGCCAGCGTGTGGCCGCCGCACGTCTCGTCCCCCTCACAGCCCGAATTTCGATAAATCCCCGATTTATCAGACGGTTTCTTATATCTACTTCGTCTGGGTCGTTGTAGAAAGCCCGAATTCGGGATAAACTAGACCGGCGGCAAGCAGACGGGAGAAAGGGGCATGACGGGCGTGAACCCTCTGTTTCGCAACATAATCCTTGCCGTGTTCCTACTGGCGTGGGTGGGAGTGATCAGTGTCCTCGTTGTCCGCGCCCGCGCGAAGAGTCGCGAGTATATACGTCGGCTCCCTCCCGTCAACGGCGTCAAGCTCGTCTATCCTTATTGGGCCGAGAATATGTTCTCCAGCAGTGCATACGAACTTCATCGCGCGTTCCGGCAGCGGCAATCTGTCCCCGAGCTAGAGCACCTGAGGCAAGAAGCGTGGCGGCGCTCGTTCATCTGCTTTATCTGGATGGTCGGGCTCCCCCCCGCGTTCGTCGTGGTGTGGGTGGTCTTGGCCTTGATCGGCCGCCACCTGCATTGAGGGCACATCACTGAAATGGTCAGCGCGTCATAGGTGCAGCATGTCTCTTAGATTATCCCGCAGGAGCGTGAGAAAACGTCGGCAAGGATGGGAAAGGCACAGAAGTGAGAGGTCGGCACTGCCGCGAATTCCAATTATCGAGACGAAGGTAGTATTACGTGGCAGTGGAAGAATACGGAGGAGAGGACTGGCGGGTGCTGCCAGCTCCCTCCTCCATCGCGCCCCTATACCGGCATGGCGACGGCTGCCCGGTTGGCGACGACGGTGGCGCCGGAGCGTATCACCTCGATGTTGATGCGGCGCTGCTTCGACCAGACGCCATCCAGCCGCAGGTGATGCGTGCCGGTAGGCAGAAACAGCCGCTCGCGTGAGCGATGCAAACTCGGATCGAGTCCGGTCATGGCGGAGAGCAGCAGGAAGATCGCGCCGGTAGACCATGCCTGCGGGCGGCTGGCCGTCGGATATTCCACGGGGAACGGCGCGTCGCCGTCGCCATAGCCGGCGAATAGCTCTGGCAACCGATAGTCAGAATAATAGGTCAGCGCATGCAGCAGCGCATCGGCAACGCGCGCGGCATGCTCGACGAAGCCGTAATGCGCGAGTCCCGCGACGATCAGGCTGTTGTCGTGCGGCCAGACCGAGCCGCAGTGGTACGAGATGGGATTGTAGCCGCCCTCGCCCTCGGCCATCGTGCGAATGCCCCAGCCGGTGAAGAAGTCCGGCGAGAGGAGGCGGTCTGCCACGACGCGCGCTTTATCGTCGTCAGCGATGCCCGTCCACAGCAGGTGACCGGGATTCGAGGTCAGCGCATCGACGTGGCGCTTGTCGCGGTCGAGCGCCAGGGCGTAGAAGTTGCGCTCGGGCATCCAGAAATCGCGGTTGAAGCGAGCCTTGAGAGCGGCGGCGCTGTGGCGTAGACCTGCTGCCCGCTCGACTTCCCCAAGCGCATCGAAGACCGTCGCCATCCCCAGCCGCGCCGCATACGCATAGCCTTGCACCTCACACAGCGCGATCGACGGCGCGGCGAAGCTTCCATCGCGATGACGAATCGAGTCGAACGAATCCTTCCATCCCTGATTGTCGAGGCCCGCGTCCACGTCTTTCAGGTATTCGAGGTAACCGTCGCCGTCGCGGTCGCCGTAGCGATCCATCCATTCCAATGCCAACAGGGCTGGCTCACGTAGCGAGCGTACGAAATCGAGATCGCCAGTCACGTCATAGACCGCCGCCAGCAGCATCAGGAAGAGCGGCGTCGCGTCTACCGTACCGTAGTAGGGGAAGACGGCGGCGCGTTTCTGCGTGCTCAGGAACGCCTCGGAGCGGTATTCGTGCAGAATCTTCCCCGGCTCCTCGACGCGCAGCCGGTCCACCGTGGTGCCCTGCAGCTTCGCCAGCGCGCGCAGCACCCCCTTCGCCGCGTCGGGATAGAATGGCAGCGCCTGGTATGCCGTGATCAGCGAGTCGCGTCCAAAGAGCGTCATGAACCAGGGAATGCCAGCCGCGATGACGAACTCGCCCTTGATCTTCCCCTCGCCTTCGATCTGGAGCGCGGCAAAATCGCGCACGCTCTGCAGATAGCCGCGCTGCAAGCTATGCGAGTCCGTTTCCAGGCGCGGCGCTTCCCGTAGCAGTGCTGCGCGATGCTCGAGGCGCTGCTCGCTGATCTGCGAGGGGTGCGCCGCCAAGCGAACGGGTCCGTCGCCGTTGACCGCATCCTCGATGGAGCGAACGGTGCGGGCGGGCGCGCGCTGCGCTACGAAGTCAATGCTGAGTCGCCACGTCTCCTTGGGCTCCAGGCTCAGCACAAAGGTTGCCGCATCCTCGCGCCATAGAGGCTGCTCGGAGAAGTAGATATCGAGCTCGCGATAGAAGTCGTCGCGGCGAAACGTGAAGCTGAGGCTGCGGCTCGCTTCGTTCATCGTGCGTGAGACGTTGCCCGCGCGCTGCGTGCTCTCGCCCGCGACCTCGACCTCATGCTTGACCTCAAAGAGGTGGACAAAGTCGGCATCGGCATGCACGGCGAGCACACACTCGGCAGTAGAGCCGCTGTGATTGGTCACCTCGATCTCTTCGTGCAGCTCATCGCCGATCGCGCGGCGCCGGATGATGCTGAGCATGCCGCGCTGTACCCGCGGCAGCGCCGGATTGGTGAGGAAGTGCATAGCAGCATAGGATTCGGTGGCGTTCGCCGCGAGCAGCAGGGGACGCTGTCCGTCGAGCGTTATGTCATAGCGACAGAGGAACCGCGTGTCCTCTTGATACAGGCCAAACTCGGTCCCTACAGGAATATTGCCGAATTCATCGCTGATGAGGAACGTGGTGTCACTGTTGATGGTGATTCGCATGGCGACTCCAAGTACAGCAGGGGATGGTACATGAGACTCAATAGCAGAGACTCTCTTGACAAACACGCATAGCTTGTATTATTTTGTTCTGCAACCGGTTGCTGCAACCGGTTGTAACTCAGTTAGAGTGTACCATCCTTGCGCAAGTACGAGAGGTCGCCATAAAAGATACGTGTGTGGAACTCTGGTGACGGGTGCAGGGGAGAGGTATGCAAGACGATCTCACGGATGGCAACCACCGCGACAACGGCGACGAATCATCGCTGTCCGCACGGGAGCGTGACCGGGTGACGCTGGCCAAGATCGCCCGCGAAGCTGGCGTCAACAAGTCGACCGCGTCGCGGGCGCTGCACGGCGATCCATCCGTCGCCGATGCGACGCGCAGGCGAATCCAGCGGTTGGCCGACGAGTTGCATTATGTGCCAAATGCAAGCGCGATGCGTCTGAGCAATGCCCAGACAAACGTGCTCGCTTTTGCCTCACACGGTTTCGTCTGGAAGCCTGCTGGCTCAGATCCATTTCTCGTGGAGCTGCTCACCGAGATTACCCAGAGAGCGTCGGCTCACGGGTTCGACGTGCTGCTCTGCCGCTATGAGCCGGGCGAGAGAGAGCTTGAGACGTATCGCCGTGTCGTGCTCGGGCGCCATGCCGATGGACTGATCCTGACGGATCTGCGTCCCAATGATCCGCGGCTGGAGTATCTCTGCGAGCAGCGTTACCCGCATGTGCTCTTTGGACGTTCCGCTGCGGATCTCGACGAAGCGCGGCGATACCCCTACCCCTGGGTGGAGGTAGACAACCGCGCAGGTGCGCGACTTGGCACCGAGCATTTGCTCTCGCTTGGGCATCGTCGCATCGCCTTCGTTGGCGGCAGCGAGGTCTATTTCTGCGAAGCAGACCGGCTTATGGGCTATCGCGACGCGCTGGAGGCCGGCGGCGTTCCCTTCGATCCACGGCTCTGCGTGGGCGGCGGCACGACACACGAAGAGGAGGATGGTTATCGTCTGACCTGTTCTCTGCTCGAGGGAGCGAACCCACCCACAGCCGTCTTTGCCTTTAGTGATGTGGTCGCCACTGGCGTAATGCAGGCCGCGCGTGAGATGGGGCGCGCCATCGGGCGAGAGTTCGGCATCATGGGGTTCGACGGGCTAGGGCTCGGCAACTATACCACGCCTGCGCTCACGACACTGCGCCAGCCGATCCGGTATGTTGGTCGCATGCTGGTCGATCTGCTCCACGGCGCTCTGACGGGCCCGCCTCCTGAAGACCCTCACCTCTTGCTACAGCCAGAGCTGATGGTGCGTGCCTCGACTATAGGCGACTAGCAGCCGAGCAGCCAAACGCGGCGAGACGCTGCTGGAGAAGGTGTTGCATCTTTTTCAGTTGGCAGCGTAGAGGGCCTGCTCTTCGGCATCAATTCACTACAGCACAGCCGGCACGATGCGCAGTGTCGTGCGAGCGTGTTTCCCCACTTTGTCTGACCATGCCAGGTCCTTTCGTACACGAAGCACGTGGAAGGCGACTGGCGACTGGTGATGGAGGTGCAGCGAGAGACGAGAGATACGAAACTCCACGAGCCGTAACTGATCATTGCATTGAATCTCCACGATCTCACGGCAGCCGTGTTACGGCAGCATCCTCTGATGTATTGGCAGGCGCTTTGCAGTGTTGCGGGCGCATACGACAAAGGAGCATCACGCATGGGATGGTTTCGCCCAGGGAAATCCTGGCGTCTAGGAACTGTCATCAGTCTGTTGAGCCTGGTGGCGACGCTGGCCGCGTGTGGCGGTGGCAGTGGGACGGGCGGCACCGGCGGTGGCGTCAAAGGGCCTAAGAATGCGCTCGTGGCCTGCCCACAGAGCACGAATAGCAGCGCTGCCGACGCGGAGAGCGGCAACATTACGCTGAACGTGAGTGGTTGGTCCTCATCTCCCGCTGAAGACGCTCTGGTGACGAAGGGCTTCCAGGACTTCTCCAAGAAGTATCCGAACATTACCGTCAAGTGGTCGCCGATCCCCGACGCGTATGATACGAAGATGCGCGCCAACGTTGCCGCCGGCAATGTCGCCGACGTCTTCTACGTGCAGCCGGCGATGGCGCAGGAATACACCAAGGCGGGCAAGCTGCTGAACCTCAGCCCGTATATGGCGCGCGACAACGTCTCGCCCGACAGCTTCTACTCCTCGCTGATGACGCCGTTCGACTGCGCCGATGGCTCCGTCTTTGGTATTCCGAAAGACTGGAACTCGCTTGGTCTCTTCTACAACAAGACCATGTTCCAGCAGGCCGGTCTCGGCGATCCGTCGAGCTGGACGTGGGACGATCTGACGAGCGCCGCGCAGAAGCTGACCAAGAGCAAAGTCGCCGGCCTCTCGCTGCCGCCCGATGCGTCGCGCTGGGGCGCCTTCCTCTTTGCCAATGGTGGGCAGATTCTCTCCGCTGATGGTAAGAAGGCGGCGTTCAACAACGACGCCGGTGTCAAGGCCACGGAGTTCTACACCGCATTTGAGAAGAGCAAGACCGGCGTGATTCCGAAAGATGTCGGCGCCGGCTGGGACGGCGAGGCGTTTGGCAAGCAGCAGGCCGCGATGACCTTCGAGGGCGGCTGGATGATCCCGTACATGTCTTCGACATTCGCGAGCGTGCAGTACGGTATCGCGCCAATGCCCGCCGCACCAAACGGCCAGCGGGCCAACCTCCTCTATACCAATGCCTGGGGCGCCTACTCCGGCACGAAGCACGCTGACGCTGCCTGGAAGCTGATTCAGTTTATGACCAGCGCCGAGCATCAGCAGCAGGTACTGCAGGATGGCTTCGCACTGCCGACGGTCAAGTCGCTGGAGAGCGACCCGTACTTCACGCAGAATCCGGGCGTCAAGGTGCTGCAGGACGGCGCAAAAGTCGGGCACGCCGACTTCTACGGTCCCGCTGATACCAAGATCCATTCGGAGATTGCCACGGCGCTGGAGTCGATAATGCTCGGCAAGGCGAGTGTGCAGGACGCCCTGAACACGGCGGCGAATAACGTCGATACATACATCCAGCAGAACGTCGGGCCATAACTGGTCTCGTACGCACGCGCTCGTGACGTAGAGACGCGCCTTTCCTGACAACTGTGCACATGGTGCGGCGAGAGCAACGGCGTGAGAACGCTGGGGCTCTCGCCGGCCCGCAAAGGAGCGGACGAGATGCAGACAGCAGTAAAGATGCCAAGCGTGGCCAAACCAAAGCGGCGCAGGGGATTGACGCGGCTCCAGTTGCGCGAGGCACTAGCGGCGTATGCTTTTCTGGCGCCGTATCTCATCATCCTGGCGATTTTTACGCTGATCGCCACCATTACCGCCCTGGCCTTCAGTTTCTACTATATAGATTTCGGCTTTGGGCCGCCGGTATGGTATGGCCTCAAGAACTACGAGCATATCTGGTATGACCTGACCCACAATGGTGATTTCGCGAATAGCCTGGTCAACGTCATCAAATACACTATCGGCGTCGTGGCGATCCAGACGGTTGCGGCGCTGGCACTGGCGCTGCTGCTCAACCAGAAGGTGCGCGGGCGCGGCGTCTTTCGCACAATTTATTATCTGCCGTCACTGACCTCGTCGGTGGCGATCTCATTGATCTTCCTCTGGCTCTATAACAAACAGGGCGCCGTCAACTATGTGCTCTCACTGATCGGCATTCATGGCCTCGCCTGGCTCAACGACCCAAACTTCGCGCTTGTCGCCATCATG
>DASVOW010000425.1:0-2879 GCA_036383155.1 Ktedonobacterales bacterium | reverse complement strand
GGCAGACTATGTGGCGACCGCTCAGGCCGAGGCAAACGGACGGCCATTTGATCGCCCGTATATCGTCCAGGTGGTGCAGGCTCGCGATATCATCGGCACGGTGATTGTCGCCGCCATTCAAGGGCAGGATGTGGAAGCGGCTGCCCAAAAGGCGAACGCACAATTTCAGGCGCTCCTGGATAAAGAGCCGTAAGCAACACGCGAGGGTATCGGTGGGAAGTGGTTCCCCAGATACCCCTGCTCAGTTTGTTGGTTGGCTGGGCGTCTTTTGTTGCGCGGGCGATTGGCTTGCCCGCGCATATCAGCATTATTCAGCATTATGAGAAAGGCGTGAGTGGTGTCATCATGCGTGAGGCACAACAGCGTAGTATGCAGCAACGCAAGCGCCAGGCAATGACGCCGCGAATGCGGCGCACTGGGCACGCCACCGCGCAACAGAGCGGCTTTCTCGAGCGGCATGCGCGATGGGTTTTGCCGTTTCCAGCGGTGGCATTCATCGTCGTCATGATGGTCTTCCCTATCCTATATACAGTCAAGAACAGTCTAACGGACATGAATCTGGCTTCCGGGGGGGCTTCATCGTTCGTCGGGCTGGCGAACTATGGCGCGTTGCTGCGCGATTCGCGGTTTGTCTCGTCTGTGTGGCGTACGTGTTATTTTACTGCGCTGGCTGTGGGGGTCGAGGTCATCCTTGGGGTGGCTATCGCGCTGGTGCTGCATCGCGAGAGTCGGGGAAAGAATTTGGTGAATGCCATCTTTCTGCTGCCGATGATGGCGACTCCGGTTGCTATCGCGATGGTCTGGCTGCTGATGTTTGAGCCGACTATTGGCGTTGCGAACTATGTCCTGCAGGTATTTCACTTGCCGGCGGGGCTGTGGATCGCGGGGTCGAGCTCGGTTATTCCTTCGCTGGCACTCGTGGATATCTGGGAATGGACGCCGATGGTCACGCTCATAGTGCTGGCGGGGCTGTCCAATCTACCGGGCAATGTGTATGAGGCTGCGAAGGTCGATGGCGCCAGCCCGTGGCAACAACTCTGGAGGATTACGCTTCCGCTGTTGCGTCCGACGATCGTCGTCGCGGGACTGCTGCGGTTCATCGATGGGTTCAAGACGTTTGACATTATTTACACGATGACCAGTGGTGGGCCGAACTATAGCTCGGAAACGCTCAACATCTACATTTATCAGCAGGCGTTCAACTACTACAACTTTGGCTATGCGTCGTCGATGCTGGTGGTGTTCTTCGCCCTGATCATTGGCATTACGCTTTTCATCACGTACCTACGCAAGGCGGCGGAGGCATAATCAGGGTGGTGCCGTGGGCCAGCGGTTGAAACCACGGCCGGTGCCCGGCAGTCAGTTGGTGCTTCGCGCCGCAAAACCTGGCCGGAGCCCGGCAGCCAATTACGCAGGTTGAGACTGGGCGGGGTGGCTGGGCTACGGAATGTCCGACGAATCACAAGTCGAGGCAGAGGACGATGGAGGCGAGCAGGAACTTGAACGCCCCAAAGAGGACGCCGATCCCAAAACGCTGGCCTGTTATGGAGTGCTGCTGCGTCGGGGTCAAGAGCATGCCGGCCACATGTTCTTGCGCTTCGTCGATGGTCGGCCTATGGCTATGTTCACGGCATGCCTGAGCAACACTGGATGGGTATGCTCGTAGACCCCAATGACTGGGTGGGAGATACACGCGGGCATAGCCAGCGGCATTATGGCAGGCATGCGCCTCATGCCACCCTATCTCCGCGCGTTCTACGACGATATGTATCTCCTGCTGCCTGACGATGCGCCCTCGCCCACCGCCGTATCAGCCCACGGACAAGGCGGTAGTCAGCTTGCTATTTCATGGGACGCGGAGCATAAGAAAGGCTACCGCTCAGTTTGGTCCGACTCATGCAAAGATCGTAGGGTGGAAGCTATTGTGGCTTTTGGGAGAGGAGTGAAGAATTGGCTAGATCAAAGACCGTGTATGCTCCTGCGCCAGTGCAGCCACGGGTGGAGCAATCGGCTCCCGTAACCTCGTTCGCATTCGATATCGTCCGTGGAGCCGTGCTTGGCGACTGGGCGCACGATCTGCGCATCCCTGGCGCCGTGATACAGGCAATCATGGGTTTCATCCCTGTCGTCGGCGACATCTGCGCCATCCGCGACGGCATCCATGATCTGGTGTATCGCGACCTAGTCGGCGTCATATTGAATATCCTTGCATTGGTCCCCATCTTCGGTGGCATCCCCAAGACGATTGAGGTCATCCGCAGCGTGCGACACGTCAGCCATGCCTACTCGCGCCAGCGGCACCAGCGCCGCAGCGCGTAAGCGGCTTGTTTGTTTAGCGCTGTTTGTAGTAGGGGCCACTGTTTGGCGGGCGGTGAAAACTGCTCCTGTTCGGCCATGCTACACGCCGGCTGTGCCCAGGCAGTCTGTCACTGAGTTGGAGCTATCACATCTCCCCCGCGGATGGCGCCTCGGTGTGGCGCAGGTCCGAGCGCTTGACGAGCAACAGCGCGGCGAGCATGCCAACGGCCAGGAGCGCGGCCGCCCAGCGGAAGGCGTCTATGGTTGCGCTGATGTAGGCCGACTGCACCACCGCCGCGATCTGCGGGAAGAGCGGCTGATGCGTGAAGGATGCGTACTGAGGCGGCACGTTGTGGCGCAGGCCGGTGCTGGCGGCGAAGACGCCCGCCTGCCGCAAGTTGGTGATGATGCTCTGCAGGATGCCATGGGATTGGGTCGGCGGCACATGCGGCACTGTGAGCTTGCTGATGCCGCTCTGGATCGCGCTGTTGTACTGATTGGTGAGTACCGCACCGAGGAACGCGATGCCGAAAGCCGTCCCGATTTGACGGCAGACGCCGCTGATGCCGGAGGCCATGCCA
>DASVOW010000424.1:0-5052 GCA_036383155.1 Ktedonobacterales bacterium | reverse complement strand
GTGATGTTGACGGCGTTGAGCATGATCTCGATGCTCATGAGGATCGCGACAGCGTTGCGCTTGCTCAGCGCGCCGAAAAGGCCGATGCAGAACGTGATGGCGCCCAGCACCAGAAAATGATTCAACGTGATCATGGGATGTTATTCCTCTCGCCCGATGACGATGGCGCCGATGATAGCGACGAGCAACACGACGGAGGCGATTTCGAAGGGCAGCAGGTAGCTGTAGGCGAATGGACTGTAGAGCAACTGCCCTATCCGAACGATCGTGCCACCTGAGCTTGTGACGCCCGCGAGGTTTATTGGCGACGTGGGCGAGCCAAGTCCGGTTGCCATTGGGCTGTTGCTGACCGCATAGATAATGCCGCCGCCGAGCAAGACGCAGATGATGCCTGCCAGCCACCACTGACCGCTAAACGGGTTACTGTTGCGCGCCATGCTGTTTTGAGTCAACATGATGGCAAAAAGCAGTAGAATCGTCACCGCGCCCGCGTAGATGAGGATCTGCACAATCGCGATGAATTCGGCATTGAGCAGGATATACACGCCGGATGCCGCGCCGAAGACGACAACGAGGAAGAGCGCCGCATGGACAATGTTGCGCGAGACCACCACCATGAGGGCCGAGCCAACAATCGCGAAGGCGATGACCCAAAACGCCACGGTAGCGAGGTCGATGGACATGGGTGAAGCCTTTCTCCGCATCTGTATATCTCAAGAGAATGGGGCTGACTGTAGGCTCGGCGCACATGGCGTCGTGCGGGTCGCCATCGCTTATTATAACATTGCGCGTCAAACGTATGGCATCAGGTGAGTACCTTATTACGGCAGAGATACAGGCTTTGCAAGCAAGGACTATGTCGCACTTCAATCATGTTGACAGATGATTTGGGCGTGTTTGCATAACTGGTGCCGAGAGATTTGGCGAGCGGGCGCTACAGGTGGATAGGAAGGGACATACGAGGCGGGGACGCCGGTTGCATGCCGACGTCCCCAGCTGCTGCATTGAGAGCTACACGAAGAGCGGCACCATGCCCACCCGCGCCACGAGCGCTTGCATGGCTTCGTCGGTCGGATCGTCCTGCCCCGGCTGGAAGCGGCTCGCGGCGTCGAGCACCTTTGGCAGCAGGGCGAGATCGCTCGCCGTGTTGAGGAAGATGCCAGGTCGCTTTAGCGCCCACTGCACCGCGAGATCGATGTCGGCTTGATCTTGTAGTGGCTCGTACCACGTCGTGTGGGTCTTTTGACGGCCCATCCAGGGGCGATAGGCGATGGACTTGATCGTCTGCACGGCGACGTTGCGCTGGAGGCAGGTGGCAAGCACTCCATCGAAGTTCTCGGCATAGTAGGGATTCTGCAGTGTTATGTAGTTGTATGGGAGCAGCACGGAGTCGAAGTCGAAGCGCTCCAGGCTACGCCGATGGGTGGCGGCGATCTGCAGGCCGTGGCCGGTGACGCCGATGGCGCGCACCAGGCCTTGCTGCCTGGCCTCGACCGCAGCCTCAATCGCTCCGCCTGGACTCAGCGCTGTGTCCCACTCGATGGGGTCGGCGAGATTGTGCAGTTGCCAGAGATCGACGTGGTCGACGCCCATGCGGTCGAGCGAGCGGTGCAGCTCCTCGCGCGCCTTGTCCGCGCTGCGCTCGCCCGTCTTCGTCGCGACGAAGAAGTGGCCGGGATGGCGCGCTAGCCACGGCGCGATGCGCAGCTCGGCGTCGCCATAGCCAGCCGCCACGTCGATGTGGTTCACGCCATAGCGGAGCAAGACATCCAGCCCACGATCCGCTTCATCCTGGGAGACATGGGATAAAGCCGCCGCGCCGAAGAGCGTGCGCGTGCTTACATGTCCCGTGCGTCCGAAGGGTTGCGTCGTGATTGCCATGGTTCAAGCCTCTTTCTGCACTGCCTGTCGTCACATACGCCCGGGACACCGATTCGCCCAGATTCGTTACCAACGCAGCATATTGCTTGCCACGAAGACGAGATTGGCCGGGCGCTCGGCCATTCGGCGCGTCAGGTAGGGATACCACTGTGTGCCATAGGGGATATAGACACGCACGTTGTAGCCCTCGCGCGCCAGCTTCTCCTGCAGATCGCGCCTGATGCCGTAGAGCATCTGGAATTCGAAGCGCGCCCGGGCTATGCCACGCTCGCTTGCGAATTGCTGTGCGTCGCGGATGATGTGCTCGTCGTGCGTCGCAATGGCAGGGTAGGTGCCTCTTAGGAGCAGCTCATGCATCAACTCGATATACTGCGCGTCCACGTCCACTTTCTGGGGATAGGCTACCGACGGCGGCTCCAAGTATGCACCCTTTACCAGGCGCACGCGGGTCCGGCTAGCGATCAGTCGCTCGACATCCTTCGGCGTGCGATAGAGCATCGCCTGCACGACAGTCCCTACGTTGTCGAACTCGCGCCGCAGATCCAGCACCATGTCCAGCGTGCGCTGCGTGTAGTCGGACCCTTCCATATCGACACGCACGAAGATACCGAGATCACGCGCCCGCCGCAGCACCAGCGTGAGCTGTTCGCGGCACAGATCTTCGCCGATATCCAGCCCAAGCGCTGTCAGCTTCACTGAGATATTGGCCTCGGCGCCTTCTGTGCTGATCTGGTCAAGTATCGTGATGTAATCTTGGGCAGCCGAGCGGGCCTCAGCGGCGTCGGTGACATTTTCCCCCAGGTGGTCGAGCGACGCGCTGATGTGCTGCGCATTCAGGCGGTGTGCGACTTCCATCGCCTCGTCCAGCGTCTCCCCCGCCACAAAGCGACGCGCTACTCGCCGCGCGGCGGTATTGGTGCTGACGAAATGGCGGATACCGTCTTGTTTCGCCAGGTAGAGCATCGTGTCTTTCAGCATCGCTCGCTCCTCTCGCCATTGAGTTATGAGGTGAATCGTGCGGCAACATGGCCGCCACATGTCGCCCGTCATTGGGCACAGATAGCTATCTTATATCCTCTATTATAACGCATGTCGTATGCCTCTATCGCGTACGATGTCGCCGCTCGAAGGGCTGCATGTGACGAATGGCGGCAAGCATGCACCTCAACTACGTCCAGGTGATACGGTTCAGGCGCCGCGAGTACCCTGGCCATTCGAGTACTATCGAGTGCTCATGAGTGTCTCATGGGGTGAACTGTTAACTGTTCGGACGGTGCAGGCGAGAGGGTGCGCGATGAGACACGATGACAAGAACAGCACGAATAACACACGCAGCAAACATAGTTTGTCTGCTGTAGCTGCACACTCGATTCCGCCAGCATCGGCAGGCGCGGCTTCCCCTGAGCGACGGCGGCGTTTCCGGCGGCTGCGGCTGCGCCAGCGTATCGTGCCGCTGCTGGCCGCGCTGGTGCTTCTGAGCTCATGCGGCATCGTGGCGCTCGCTTATCTGGGAGCGCGTGCTGACGTCATTGCCAGCGCCCAATCGCGCGCTAAGGAGGACGTGCGGGTAGAACGCCAGCTGCTGGCCGATCAGGGCGCCAACATTACGAGTCGTGACGGCCAACTCTTCGTCGGCGTCGACAATGCCGCAGTGGCCATCAACGACGACACGACCATCGTCGACCGCATACGCTCGCTCGTCAACGGCTACGCCACCATCTACCAGCTTGAAGGTACGTCGCTGGTTGCCATCTCCACAAATCTCCCCACCGGCGTGGGCACGAGCAGCCAGGGCTCGCGCGCACTCGGCGATACGCTTACAGGGCCAGCCTTCGATGCGCTGCTCGGTAGGTGTGGGGCGATTGATACAGCGGACTGCCATCACAGCTATAGCGGCGTCGTCATGGTTCGTGGCGTCTCGTATGCCGCAGCCTACGAGCCGCTCACGGATGGCAGTGGGGCATTCGTCGGCGCGTTGAGCGTCGCCATTCCGCTCGATGGCATCCTCGCGCCGACAGGGCAATTCGCGGTGATGCTGCTGCTAGTCGCTTTGCTGATGGCAGTTGTTACCATCGTGGCCGGGTCGTGGATCTTTGGCGCGATCTCGGCTCGCGCGCTCGGGGCGCTGGATGCACAACTCGACGTCGTCGCCGATGCCACCATCGATCTCGACCATCTTTCGCGCGCACAGATCGAGCGTGCCGAGCGCCAGACGCGCACGGCGCGGCAGGTCAGCGACGAGGTGCGCGCACTGAATGCGCTGGCGCGCTCGATGGATGAGGGGCAGTCTGAGCTGCGCACATCCACTGGCGAGATCTGGGCTGAGATGTCGCATCCCGGTGCGGCGCCTGATCCTAACGCGACTCTGCGCTGGGCACGGCAGGCAGCCGTCGCCTCGGGACGCATTGGCTCAGCAGCAGAACATGCGCGCGACCTGTGCCAGCATATCGTCGTGTTGATGAACCATATCGTCGCCGAGGGGAACGTCGTCTCACAGCGTGGGCGCGAGATGCAGGTCTGCGCGCGGGAGCTGCGCGGCTCCGTGGAGCAGGTGGAGATGACGCTTGGCGAGCGCCTGATCAAGCACCCGAGTGGACTGGGGAGTATTCCAGTGCTGCGGCGTATCGGGCCAGCCTCCCGGCGCCTGGGCCGGATTCTCACTGCGCGCGCATCGCGTCCGTCTCATGCCAAGCGTTCAGCGCCGGGAGCCGCTATAGGGCAGCGATCCGCTGCCATTCATGAGGCAGGCGATACGGATGGTACGGGTAGTATGAAACCACGTAGCATGATGGGAAAGGGCCCTCGCATCTCGCCAACGAGCCGCTCACATTCCAGCGGGCACCTCAACCGCAGCGAACAGACCGGTCAGCAGCGGGTCGCGGAGACTGGCGAGTGGCGGCGAGCGGGCGACGCTGATGGGCGATCCTCGGGGCAGCCGCAGTCGCGCATGCCGCAGCCCAGTCGTCCACGCAGGGGAGCGGAGCCGCGCGATCCGCAGAATGCGAACGGACTCGGCCTACCCGACCTGCCCGAGGGCGGTTCCTCGTGGCGGTGGATCAACCCCAATGAGAACCGCTGGCTCAACGAGAACGAGTGACACCCGCCGTCCCTGAGCAGGGGCACTCAACCGTTTTCTTTGGTAGACAGGCTGAGTAGGCGGTGCTTCGCATC
>DASVOW010000423.1:0-4332 GCA_036383155.1 Ktedonobacterales bacterium | reverse complement strand
CTTTAGCACCGCATTCTCATGAAAGGTCGTGCCGGTTTCTTCCACCTCAATCGTGAGGCCAAGATCGTCGGGACCAATCAACTCGCAAGGAACATCTGCGAGCAGCGTGCGAAATTCGTCGATCTTATGCCGGTTCGTGCTTGCCAGGACGATGGGCGGCTTGCTGCTCATGAAAGACATCCTCGGATCATACGTGACGAGCTTATCATGCTGGATGCAGAAGGAACCTCAACTCACCTCGGCCGCACTGTAACAATGGTTTGTACTGGCGTCGCCACCACCAGATAAGTGACAGCCTCCGGCTATTGTAACACGTCTCGCCTGCGACTGTCGAGACGCGAAGTACGGATTATTCAGGTGTATGGCGTATCCGAGCGAGCTGTATAGGAGCATCTCGAACTTGACGAAAGATATGCGATTGCCGTACAATTGGGCACCAATAGGTCATGCTGCACGATGCACTGCAACCCATGCATGTAGACAGTAGGGACAGCGACCTGATACTCGACACGTCTTTCTGGGCGGCCAACCTCCGTCCCTTCGCGCTCCTCCTCGCGTCGATGCGGTTACGCTCGCAGTGCGGCGGGCACGCTGGAGAGGATCAGTTTATGAGCCAGATCCTATTGCCCCCTCCAAATGCCGGAACCGAGGAATCATCCCCGCCAGCGTCTAACGCGTTGGTCACCTCGCCGCCAGCTCCGCCGGCATATCTCTATGAACCGGAGCCACCGAAACGGCAGTCGCGCTTCTGGCGGATGATCAAGTGGCCTCTGCGACAGATCATCAAGGGAATCTACCTCACAGGAGTATTCGCGAAGCGGCATCGGGTCGTCGCGGTGATTGTGCTCGCAGCGGTGCTGGTACTGGCAGCTAGCGGCTTCGTCGCCTATCGAGTGGTGCAGCAGCAGGAGATCGCACAGGAGCAGAATAGCCTCACGACGAGCATCAACCTCGTTTCCTCACCCCAGGCGGGCGCACTGCCCCTTAGCGTGCTGCACGTCCTCCACGCGCGCAAGACTTACAACGCGCAGGAAGAATGGGATAACCTCAGCCCGTCGCTGCGAGCGCAGTACCAGCAGCAGGGCGGCAGCGTCAGCTCACTTCAGCAGAGCTTTGATCAGGCGAGAGCCAACGGTCTGACACTCGATAGATTCGTCTACAGTGGCGGCTTTACCAACCCGAGCACCGGCGTTTCGCATTACACCATCGAGGTGTATGCCCACGAGGGAAGTGCGCAGGGGCTGTTAACCTGGTTCTTTCTCGTCGATGCTAACGGCTACATCAGCAGCATCAACGACCTTACACCGAGCCAACAATAAACGAGCCTATCTCTGTTCACACATTCGCATCAGCACGCGTGTCGGGCGAATCGTGTAATTGTGTGAATGTCCGCAGCGCCGGAGGGTCCTAGCTATGGCAAAGTATGACGAGCTTGATCGCTCTATCGATCACTCGCTCGACGATTTCGGGCGGTTCCTGCGGCGCAAGTGGCTGCTGGTGCTGATCTTCCTCGCTATTCTGTGGTATTTCATCGTCAACATTGTGCCGCAGCTTAGCGCGCCCTCGCCTGGGTCCATTTTGGGCTTTGTCTTGCAGACGGGCCTCCTGATCTTCTTCATCTTGATACAGTTTGTCGCGCTGTTCTGGTTCTTGGGCAGGCCACGCATCTATTGGGTAATGCCCGGTGAAAGTGGCACCGGATTCTCGGATTACAAGGGCAATCCGGAGGTGCTCGATGCCGCTCGCCGCATCGTCATTTTGATGCGAGGCGTGAGGAGCTTCAAGGAGATGGGCGGCGAGATCAGCCGTGGACTGCTACTGGTGGGGCCGCCGGGTACGGGTAAGAGTTACCTCGCGCAATGCATTAGTACCGAGGCTGGCGTGCCATTTGCCTACGCCAGCGCCGCAAGCTTCCGCGCGATGTTCGTCGGCATGGATGTGCTGATGATCAAAAACCTGTACCGTAAGGCGCGACGGCTGGCACGCGAGCATGGCGGTTGCATCCTCTTCATGGATGAATTCGACGCGATTGGCATGTCGCGCGGCGGCCAGAACGCTAATATGGCGATGGGCGGCGGCATGATGGGCTTCATGGGTGGATCGGGCGGCTTGAACGAGCTGCTGATGCAGATGGACCCGCCGCCGCTGGATAGCTCCTGGTGGAAGAAGATCCTGCGCGCGGTTGGCGTGTTGCACGGGCGGGCGCAGGCTCAGCCGGTGCTGACGATTGGCGCTACCAACATCCCAGAATCGCTGGACCCGGCGCTGCTGCGTCCAGGCCGATTCGACCGGAAGATTATCGTGGCGCCGCCAAGTGACACACATCGCGGCGAAGTCATCGAATACTATCTAAACAAGGTGAAGCACGAGCCGATGCCGATGCATAAGCTGGTGTCGGATATGATGGGCTACACGCCGGTCGCCATCAAGCACGTGATCAACGAATCCACCGTTATTGCTCACTTCGCCGGCCGGCACAGTATCACGTATCAGGATATCAGCGAGGCGCGGGAGACGCACGAGTTTGGCATTCGCTACCCGCGCACGCTCTCGATGTTGGAGAAGCGCCGGCTGGCCTACCACGAGGCGGGGCACGCGGTGGCGCATGTGAAGCTGTCGCCGCGCCACCGCGTGACGCGGGCGACGATCCTCAAGCGGCTGGGCTCGAACGGCGAGGCGTTCGTGGCGTTCAAGCCGACGGAAGAGATCGTCACCCAATCGGCAGAAGAGGTCTTTATCGAGCTGCAGACGCTGCTGGCGAGCCGCGCCTCCGAGGAATTGTTCCTCGAAACGCGGCTGAACGGCGTGGGAGGCGATCTGCATCAGGCGACGCAGCTTGCGCTGCAGTACGTCTCGCACTGGGGCATGGGCGATACCTTCTTCTCGGCGCTAGCTACCAATGCGCCGCAGGATATCTATACTGATCCCAAGCTGCGCGAGCAGGTGGACGGATTGTTGCGCCAGGCGTACACAGCAGTGCGGACACTGCTGGATCAGCACCGCGCGGCAGTGATCGCCGTCGCCGAGGCGCTGATCCAGCGCGAGGAGCTTGACAGCGATGAGGTGATCGCGCTGATCGATCAGGCCGAGGCTCCACGGCTGGAAGACATCGCCGCGAAGGCGCTTTCGGCTGTTCCTCCTGTCGTGTCTGCGGGAGACGCGACAGGGGCAGCGGCGACGGTGCCTGTGCTGACGCCGGGACTGGGGCCGGGGCCTATGAGCGCAAACGGACATCTGAAGCCTGAACAGATCGTCGAAGGCGATCTGGCTGAACTGCCAGTAGTGGGTTCACAGCCGGCGCCGCAGCCATCGAACGGTGGAGAGTAGAGCGGCGCAGGCAGTAAAGGGACTACGGACCATGGGGAGGGCGGCCATTGCTGGCCGCCCTCCTTCAGTTTGTAGCAGCACATGTCAGGCGGAGAGCGGCTCGGCGGGCAGGTGGACCAGGGCGGCACTGACATCCCAGAGGCGGCGCGCGACTGCGCCGTCGTTGGCGGCGGCGGAGGTGCGTGCGACGTGTTTCCTGGCGAAATACTGGCCGGAGATGCTGGCTATGTCGGGAGAGGTCGCCAGATAGATGCCAGTCTCGGCACCCTTCTCGGGGGTGATGAAGAATGGGCGAGCGAGAATAAAGACTCCCCCGGCAATTCCGCCGTTCGAGCGCCCAAAGTTGCTGGCGACGACGCCTGGATGGAAGCAATTGGCAGTCAGTCTCGTTCCGGTGAGGCGGCGGGCCAATTCGCGGGTGAAGAGGATGTTTGCCAGTTTGGATTGACCGTAGGCGCCGAAGGCGCGATAGCGACGCTCACTTTGCAGATCGTCGAAGTTGATGCGCGCGCCCTGGTGAGCCGTGGAGCTGGTGATGATGATGCGGGCGGGGCCGCTGGCATTCAGGGTGTCGAGCAGCAGGTTGGTGAGCAGAAACGGCGCGAGGTGGTTGAGGGCGAAGGTCATCTCCAGGCCGTCCACGGTCTGACGGCGGTGGGTGAAGATGGCGCCGGCGTTGTTGATCAGGACATTCAGTTGTGGATAGTGTTGCATCACCTCGGCTGCGAGACGGCGGACCTCGGCCTGGGATGAGAGGTCGGCCACCAGCGCCTCGATGGAGGCGTGCCCGGAGCGGGCGCGCAGCTCGGTCACGGCCGCCTCGCATTTGCGGGGATCGCGTCCGACGATTGCGACGGTAGCGCCGTGTCGGGCGAGGCCCAACGCTATCTCTTTGCCGATGCCGGTAGTTGCGCCGGTGACGAGGCACACCTTACCGCGCATGTTTTCGCCTGCCATGCTCGCGCCTTTCTCGATCGTATGCTCAGGATGAAGAGCCTGATGTGA
>DASVOW010000422.1:0-2709 GCA_036383155.1 Ktedonobacterales bacterium | reverse complement strand
GGTGCTGGAGCGCGCGGACGATGTCGGCGGTACGTGGCGCGACAATACGTATCCCGGATGCGCATGCGACGTTCCCTCACATCTCTACTCCTTCTCATTCGCGCCCAATCCACTGTGGAGCCGGGCATATTCCCCTCAGAGCGAGATTTGGGACTATCTGGGGCGATGCGCGCAGCGCTTTGGCATCCTGCCGCATATACGGTGGAACAGTGAGCTGCTAGATGCCGTATGGGACGAGCGCGACCTGTGCTGGCGCATTTCGACGACGCAAGGACGAATCGCGGCTGATATGCTGATCTTTGGGAATGGACCACTTAGCGAGCCAGCACTGCCGGCTATTCCCGGCATCGAGCAGTTTGCGGGCACGTTGTTTCACTCGGCGCGGTGGGATCACGAGCATGATCTGAGCGGGGAGCGGGTGGCGGTGATCGGCACGGGCGCCTCGGCGATCCAGTTTGTGCCGCAGATACAGCCGCAAGTGGGGCAGCTTACACTCTTTCAGCGAACGCCACCCTGGATCATACCGCGGCTGGATCATGCCATCCCGAACTGGCAGAAGGCGCTCTATGATGGGCTGCCCTTTACGCAGCGGCTCGTGCGCGGCGCGATCTACTCGCGGCAGGAGATTACGGCGCTTGGCCTCGTCTACCGTCCGCAGATGATGCGGGATGCACAGAAGATTGCGCTGAAGCATCTGCACAGGCAGGTGGCGGACCCTGAACTGCGGTCGAAGCTGACGCCGAACTACCTGATGGGCTGCAAACGTATCTTGCTGTCCGACGACTTCTATCCTGCGCTGACGCAGGCCAATGTGGACGTTGTGACGGATTCGATCCGCGAGGTGCATCCCCATAGTATCGTGACTGCTGACGGGCAAGAGCGGGCTGTCGACACGATTATCTGCGCGACTGGCTTTCACGTGACGGATATGGGCATCTCACAACGGGTGCGCGGACGCGATGGCCGCACGCTGGGCGACGCCTGGAATGATGGGCCGCGCGCGTACCTTGGGGCCGCGATAGCAGGCTTTCCCAACTTCTTTCTGCTGATTGGGCCTAATACTGGCGTCGGCCACACGTCGATGGTCTTTATGATCGAGTCGCAGATCGCCTATGTGCTCGACTGCCTGCGCGGCATGCGACGCAAAGGGTTGCAGGCGGTGGAGGTGCGGGCGGAGACGCAGCGGGCGTATAACGACGAGCTGCAGCGGCGCATGCACGGCACCGTCTGGACATCGGGCTGCGCCAGCTGGTATCTGGACGCACACGGACGGAACTCGACGCTCTGGCCGGGATTTACCTTCGAGTTTCGCCGCCGCACGCGCCGCTTCGATGTGGAGCGATACGAGACTACGCCGACGAGTGGGGAACAGGTGGCCGCGCCGGCAGGGCAGCGGGCTGCTCTCTAGCCGTCGCAGTAGCATGAGACGAGGGAAGAGAAGCGATGCCATTGCAGTTTCGCGAGCCGTCGTATGTGGTCGTCAATGGGCGCAAGCTCGCCTACGAGGAGGTCTCGCCCGAAGCGCCAGAGGGGACGATCTTGCTGATCACCGGGCTGGCGTCCAAGCGGCAGGGCTGGCGCAAACAGGTGGCGGCCTTTGGCCAGCGCTATCGCACGATCATCTTTGACAATCGCGATATCGGGGATAGCGACCTGGCGACTGAGCCGTATCTCACGGCGGATCAGGCAGACGACACGGCGGGATTGCTGCGAGCGCTGGGTGTGAAGCGCGCCTATGTTGTTGGGATTTCGATGGGTGGGTTCATTGCGCTGGAGCTGGCGCTGCGTCATCCTGAGCTGGTAGAGAAGCTGGTGCTGACCTCGACATCGGCGGGTGGGCGCACGCATGTGCCTCCGCACTGGCTGGTGACATTGATGCTGCTCATGCCACGCTTCGGCAAGCAAGACCCGGGCGCGATCGCCAAGCGGGTGTATGCGCGCATCATGGCACCGGGCTACTGTGCCGCCCATCCCGACGAGTGGGAGGACATCGCAGAGCTGGCGCGGCACCGTCCACAACCGGCTGTGGCGTATCGCCGTCAGCTGGAGGCGTGCCAGCGCCACGATGTGGCGGGGCGCCTGGCAGAGATCAGCGTGCCGACGCTGGTGATCCATGGCACAGTCGACCCGTTGGTGCGGACGGCGAATGGGAAATATCTGGCCGAGCACATTCCCGGAGCGCGGCTGATTTTGTACCCGAATACCGGGCATATTCCGATCGTCGAGCGGGCGGAGGACTATAACCGCGATGTGCTGGCGTTCCTCGCGGAGTGAGATGCCACGGCGTCGCACTAGACGAACTCGCGTAATATGCGCACGACGAGCTTGTGGTCTTCGGCCTGGGGCAGGCCGGAGACGGTGACGGTGCCGACCACGCCGACGCCTTTGATGATGATGGGAAAGGCGCCGCCGTGGGGAGCGTAGCGCGTGGGATCGAGCAGCGCCTTCTCTTCGATGGTGGACCCCTGGCTCTTGTAGAGGTTGCCCATGTAGAAGGAGCTGTGGCCGAAGCGGTTGACGACGCGGATCTTGCGCTTGATCCAGGCGTCGTTATCCGGAGAGGTGCCGGGGAGCGCGGCGTGGAAGAGCTGGTGTCCGTGGCGGCGAATGTCTATGGCGACGCCTAGCGACTCCTGGCGGGCCACCTCGACGAAGCGGCTGCCGATGCGCCAGGCTGTGTCGTTGGTGAATTCGGTGAACTGGATCTCT
>DASVOW010000421.1:0-5031 GCA_036383155.1 Ktedonobacterales bacterium | reverse complement strand
AACGGCACACGGCTTTGGGGAAGGTGGAGCGCGGGAGGAGAGGAATTTCGCTTCTACTGCTCCTGGCGACGGTAGCGCTAGCGTTGACGACGGTGCTCAGTGCCTGTGCGCCTGATGCGAACCAGATGGCGGTGCAGCAGAATAAAGCCAAGCTCGACCATGAGCTGCAGCACGCGCGGCATGACCTCGGCCTGCCCGACTCGATGCTCGGCCCTATCGAAAAGCAGGAGCAGAGCATAGCTTCCGGTGAGGGCGGCTGGGGCTACAATTATCAGAATGCCGCCTCGAACTATCTGCTGCTCTATACGCAGCTCACCGGCATCGAGCAAACCGCTTCACAGACGCTGCGCCAGCAACTCCAGAGCGACCTACAAGCGTTCACCACAGCGCTCAATACACGGCGAGGCGAAACCTTTAGCGAGATCCAGGCGTATCAGGTGCGCCTGGATAAGGCGCTCGCCGACTTTAATGCCGCCAAGACGCCCGGCGACTACGCCAAGATCGACGCGACGGTGCGCCAGCAGACAGTAGCGCTCAACTCCCTCGGCCCAGCATTTCAGAAGCTCCAAGACTTCAAGTCGCTGTTGCGCGCCGTCCGCTCCGCTGGTATCAATACCAGCCTCGCCGAGCTCGAATACACCCAGGACATCCAGACGTTCCGCGAGGCCGCTTCCGCCGACCGCTATCAGAAGCTCGTCGGCGTTATCGACGGCCAGATCATGCAACTCATGGCCGACCAGACCGAGGTGCTGCCCTACATTGGCTCGACGATGCTGGCGTCATTCAAGGCGCGCATAGACCTGCTGAAGCAATATGGCGAGAATGTCGACCGCTTCCAAAAAGAGTATGACAGCGATGTGCAAACGCTAGGCAGCGCGACGAAGCTCGCCGACTATCTGACTCTGGCGCAACTGATTAACAAACAGACAGGCGAGATGAATCTCCCACTGATTCGTGGGCAGGCGCGAGCCGACCTGCGGTTGCTAGGACAGATCATCGACGATGCACGCGCAATGAATCCGCTGACAGCCTATGAGTATGCTGACCAGGGCTCGGGTATCGGCGACGTGCAGCAGCAGTTAGATGCTGCCGCCGCGAACAACGACTATGAAATGTATCAGACGGCGGACAACGCCACTCAGATCTTGATAGCAAACTTGCGTGCGCTGCTGGACAACTTGCACGATGCCACCCCCGCCAGTCAGCCACATCAGACCGATCTGCAACTGATGCAGCATTACGGCATCATGAGCGGCAAGAATATCGTGGTGTCGCTCCGCGAGCAGGTGGCGCGCTTCTACGACAACGGCAAGCTGGTCTACTGGTCATATGTCACGACGGGGCGCCCTGAGGCGGTTTCGCCGCCAGGGTTGCACTACGCGATGGAGAAGGACTACCACATCGAATTCAAGTCGAGCGCGCCCCCTGGCTCGCCGCTGTGGTACGGCCCGACCAAGATTAACTACGCCATCCTCTACGCTAATTACGGCTACTTTCTGCACGATGCCTGGTGGCGGCTCAAGTTTGGCCCCGGCTCGAACCTGCCGCATTCCGACCCCCTCGCCTTCAGCGGCGGCTCACATGGCTGCGTCAACTTCCCCGAAGACAACATGGCCTATGTCTACGAATGGACCGATGTAGGCGACCCGATCATCCTGTATTAAGCCATAACTCGCTCCACGTGTGGCGAGACGAGACGGAACGGTAGACCTGTTGCCTACCGTTCCGTCTCAGTTTTGGGCGAGCTTCGTGAGTCCCTTCATCTATTCCTGCGACGGATGAGTCCACTCGCCGATGCGGCCTATGATGGTCGCCAGCAGCGCAATGCGCGGGGCGATTGCGGCAATGTCGACATATTCGCCAGGATTGTGCGCCAGCCCACCGACCACACCCAGACCGTCGAGCGTGGGAACTCCCAGCGCCGCCGTTGTATTGCCGTCCGAGGCGCCGCCACTGGGCTCACCCCGCAACGAGAGACCCAGTTTAGCCGCTTCTTCCTTTGCTAAGGCGAAGAGCAATGCGCTGGCCTCGCTCTGCTGGAATGGCTCGTGGGCGAAATGGCCCGTAAGGGTGACGCTCGTATTCTCCACGATAGTTTGAGCCACGACGCGCTGCAATTCACCTTCTATGCGGCGCTTGCCCTCCGGATCGAGCACACGTACGTCGATCAGCGCGTGCGCCGCATCCGCGATGACGTTCGCATGGTCGCCGCCTTCCACGACGCCGACATTGACCGTCACGCCATGGATGGTGTCGTTGAGGGCATGCAGCGCGACGATACGGTGAGCCAGTTCAAGGATGGCACTGCGTCCCCGTTTGGGATCGGCTCCAGCGTGCGACGAGATGCCCGACACATCGAGACGAAACATGCCAACGCCCTTGCGCGAGACCGTGAGGCGCTCCACATCGGCGGTTGGCTCCAATACCAGCGCGACATCCACGTCTTGCGCCAGTCGCGCGACGATCTCGCTGCTCTCTGGTGAGCCGATCTCCTCGTCGCTGTTCAGCAGGAACGTCACCGCCTCGAAAGGCGCTTCGCCCAGATCGGAGAGCACGCGGAGGGCATAGAGGCCGACGAGTAGACCACCTTTCATATCCAGCACGCCCGGCCCATACGCGCGGCCATCGCGAACGGCGAAGGGGCGCCGCTCAGTCTCGCCATCCGCGAACACCGTATCCATATGGCCGATAAGCAGGATGCGCCCGCGACCATCCCCACGCTTGCGCGCGACGAGATGCGGCCCCACGCGCACACCAGGGATGCGCTCAACGCTCCATCCGCATTCGGCAAACCGTGGCTGTAACACATCGGCGACACGCGCCACACCATCTGGCGTGTATGATCCCGAGTCGATAGCAACCAATCCGCCGAGATCCGCCAGAAACTCGTCGACAAATCGCGACGCAGTGGCAAGAATGGGCTGTTGCTCCAAGGAGGCGCTCCCTTTCAGGCTGTGTTTGACGATTGCCGTAGCTCTCTATGTGGTATAGCGCCTGAGCGCACGTCACGGCAATACACAGCCAGGATCAGTAGATGAACTGCACGCCCCCGCCGGAGTGAGCGTAGCGGTAGTCTACGCGGCCCCAGCCGCCGCCGTTCCAATAGAAGTTCATCTCCGAGATCAAGAACCAGCCGCCAGGATAGACCGCCTCGACGTGTGCCACATGGCCCGCGCCGCCTGCCCCCTGCACACCCGGCTGGAACACGACGGTCGCGCCCGCTCTGGGAACTGTCCCCACGTGATACCCACGCGCCGCCGCGCCGCTCGCCCAAAATTGGGCGTTGCCCATGCGCGTCAGGTTCTCATCCTGGCGCTTGTACTGCGCCCACCACGTGCACTGTCCAAACGCCCAATAGTAGTAGTTGTTGACATCCTGCATGGCAAAAGCGGGATGCCCCGGCACGAACATATAAGGGTTAGCCGGCGGCCACGGCGAGACCGGTGCGGGCAGCACCCCACTACCCCCTGGCGATGCCGAAGGAGCCTGCTGAGATGTGCCCGTAGGTTTTGCCGGCTGCCCTGCCGATCCTGGCGCATGCACGCCCGGGCCAGCGCCGCCGCCGATACCAAGTGCATTGTGCGTCTCCGCGAAGGTGGCCCATAGCCCCGTCGGCCCGGGGCGGGCCGCATCGAACGGCGCGCGAAGGTAAGCCAGAGCTGTGTTATGGCTGAGGGGCTGCACCGCGGCCAGCACGGACGCCACCGTGACCAGCACCAGCATCCACACGATCAAGCTGTTTCTCACGCGAGGTTTGCTCACACGGGGGGCTACGGGAAGCAGCGCCGGTGTTTTCCCCGTCGTTCCCGGCACCACCGTCACCTCCATATGCTCTGTAGGCGCGTTGTAGAGTGCCAGTTCCTTGTGCTCGCGCGTCACCTCTTCGAGCGTCACCGGCTCCACCACCGTGATCGCCTCGAGCATACGCGTGGTGTAGTCGACGAGCGCGGTATCCTGTGAGCGCACAGGGCGGGCAGTCGTCGCATTGCGATGCGGTGTGCGCGCGGCATGCTGCTGGCCGGTAGTGTGGTGGGGAGTGAGCGCGCGGAGGTGCGGGCCCGTCGCATGCGGGCCGGAGACGCGACGGCGGCGAGCGGTAGATGTGCGCCCGTCGACGTCGCCGTCATTGGTGAGATGAGCCGGTGTGGCGGTGCGCAACGTCGATGCGGTCCGCGACGATAGAGAACGGGGATGCGCACTAGGGATGCTCGCCCCATCCTGATCGTCAGCATCGTGCTCGTAGTAGAAATCGCCGTTCTCTCGCATATTTCCCCTCCGCCTTGCAGGTCGCACCGCCATGTGGCCGAGCTGCACGCGAGAGCGTATGCCGCACAAGAACCAACGTCAAGCGCTTGTGCCAACCTCATCGCAAAACGCTGCATTTTATGCGGAGACGAGGCGGCGCACTCGCGAGACAACGCATCGCCCATCTGGGCTACCCAAGGCACGTGTATGCACCGGCGTAGTCAGCTTGTCTTGGATAGGCACAGTCGTCCGCCATACAATGAAGTACAGGTGTAGATGAACATTGAGGAGCAAGTATCCCCACATATGAAGCTGTATGACATGTATCCGCAGACAGAACGACAGCGCGAGCTGCTCGACCGTGCTATCCCACTTGCCGAGCGTTTCGCGGAACGCGCCGGGTCGCACGACCGCGATGGCACATTTCCACATGAAAACGTCGCCGATCTGCGCGACGCCGGACTCCTCGCGCTTACCGTACCTGAGAAATACGGCGGTTTCGGTGCTGACGAATTGGAATATGCCCTCGTCTTGGAGTGCATCGCCTGGGGTGACGCCTCGACCGCCCTCGCCTTGGGCATGCACCTGAGCAATATTGGTCAACTTGTCGAAGGCAAGCTCTGGCCGGAGCGCCTGCCTGCGCTCTGCCGTGAGATCGTGACGCATGGCGCGATGCTCAATGCGGCGCAGGCCGAGCCGGAGCTAGGCAGTCCCGCCCATGGCGGCGTCCCCAAGACCACGGCGCGCAAGGACCCCGAGGGCGGTTGGCGCATCACCGGGCGCAAG
>DASVOW010000420.1:0-3643 GCA_036383155.1 Ktedonobacterales bacterium | reverse complement strand
CAGCCGCATATCGCTGACAAGATAATCAGCAAGCTGCCGATCGGAGATATCGTCGCCCGCAATATCCAGGCGAAAGTCTTGCCCCTGTATCCCGCCGCCATTGGTAAACTCGATTTCAAAGTCAAATCGCACCCGCTTGTCCATGGTAACCATCCTTTCGGAAACAGCAGCATGTGTGGAACATGTGTAGAAGAGGAATTATGGGCGGCGTTCTTCGATACATGCAAGGTCGGGCGGCAACGCTCCGCGCGACCAGAGAAGGATGCCATCCTTTGCGACGTGTAGACAGCATCTGTCACGAAATGTGGTATAGTGCGGTTGTAGTTGATCGCGTACGCACCTCTTGTGTGGATGCCCACTATTGCACGGCGGCTTGTCCTCCATGTATGTGGCGCCTCCATACGGTTCTCCATAACGTGAGGCAGGTGACGCACTGGTTGACTGATTCAGTTCGTTGAGTACACGCTCTCAGCGGCGCATTTGCGCCGTGCGTGCAGGATCGAAGGAGCCTCAGTGGGCAACCGCATCTATGTAGGGAACCTGCCCTACTCGGCAGACAACGCACAGTTGTCTCAGCTTTTTAGCGCGTATGGCGAGGTCGTCGACGCTCGCGTCATCACAGACCGCACAACCGGTCAGAGTAAGGGATTTGGCTTCGTCGAGATGTCCAGCGAGGACGATGCCCGTCGCGCAATCTCTGAACTGAACGGGACGATGCTGGGCAATCGGAATCTACGGCTGGATGAAGCATCAGAGCGCCCAAGCGGCGACCGTCCCCGCCGTGATAGCGGCTACGGCGACCGCCCGCGCCGCGATAGCTACTCTGGCGGCGACCGCTGGTAGTTACCCAGGCGCGGCATTTGACGCGCCCGGCCTCTACCTAAGCAGGTCTATGAGGGCCAGGACGCACGTCCTGGCCCTTTGCGCTTCATTTGGCAGTTGGCGCACGCAGTGGGGCGAGTGCCGTTGGGTACGCGGTATACGCTTCTTGCAGAACGGAGTCACCGGTGACACAGCGGGGTACCAACAACCGTCAAGCGATGGCAATGCGTCCGCCGTACCTCACCGTTATGCTGCCATAGCACGCCAGAGGCATACGGAGGATACAATGGAGGCGAAAGCGGACGGCGTAGGCTGCCATGTCAAGAACTGCACCGAGGTAGCCGTTGCTACCTGTGACCGTTGCGGGCACCAGTATTGTGCGGCACACGTGCGGCATATCTCGGTCCAGCGGCGCGAGGAACGCGCACCGCAGCCCGCATTGCTAGGAGCATCGCCGCGCGTGCCCACGCGTGCCGAGAGCTACATACTCTGCCCTCACTGCTGGACCAAGCCCGTCCCTCAAAAACCCCCAGAGCCAGCGTGGTGAGGCGTTTTGCGCACGAGCGCGGCTTTTTGCGACGCTACTATCCCGAATATGTGGTCCTACTGGCAACCACACGTGGTACGCACTGGGGCACGATACCTGGCGCGCTACTGATGCGTTATACCGAAGGATGTATACGCACCGCACTCGGATAGATTGGAGAAGAGCGCGCATGTCCGTTCCACCGACGCCGGAAACTCCCGGTGAGACCCCCCCGGCAAGCGACGCTCCCACGAGCAACGATTCCACCGTCGCCGACCTTCCCACACAGCCAGCGCTTCCGAGCGTTACGCCTCGGACGACGGGGACGCCGCCAACAGAAGCCCCACCGTCGCACGCTCACACACTCCCGCCACAGCCAACCACACCACCAGCGCCCGCATACCCGCCAGCGACACCCGTACAAGGGAATACATCACCGCCCGCAGCAACTCCTTCACGCACACAACCACCCGCGCCTGCGCCTGCACAATACACCTCACCATCCGCACTGCAGCAGACGCAACCACAACCGCCGGCGCATGCACAGTCCAAGACATACACTACGCTCGCACCTTCATCACCACACGCCACATTGCCCGATTTCGCATCGTTGCCTGTCAAGCGCACAGGTCAGTGGCGGTGGATCGCGAGTGCCGTGTCAGCCGTGTTGCTGCTCGTCGCGCTCGGTGTCGGCGGATTCGGGCTCTATGCCACACACGAGGCGCAACAGCCCGCACTGGCCGCTCAGACCTTCTGCCGCGACATACAGACAAAACAGTACGACGCGGCCTATCACATGCTCTCCTCCACCTATCAGGCAAAGACATCGCAGGCGCAATTCGTCGAAGAGGCTGGATTGCACGATCAGGTGGATGGTCCTGCGGCGGCATGCGCAATCATGCACAACAACGCCCCTACGGGCTTTACGTTGCGACTCGTTGATGGCGCGACGCTCGGTATGCGTATCTCGCGTCACAAACCACTCGACGGCAACATCACCGTGATCAAAGAGGGAACCGTCTGGAAGGTGGACAGCATCGCCACCTCGCTCCAGGGAACTGATCTGGCTCCGCTGTTCGTCGGCATGACGTTTTGTAAGGCGCTGGTCGCCAAAGATTACGCTGCTGTGTACAACACCTTCTCCAGCCACGAGCGTAGCGGCGGCAGCGAAGCGGTTTTCGCAGCCACCTTTACAAAGGCGTTTGGCGCTAATCTGGAAATCACCGGCTGTACCCCGACGGTTGCATCCTATGTGGTCGCGTCCAATGCCACCTCTGCGACGGTGGACGTAGCCTTGCAACTCACGTTCCATGTGCAGGGCAACGGGCAGGTGACGATTCCCGCTACGCTCGCGTTCGTCGGCGAGAGTGGCGCGTGGAAGGTCGATAGCATCGCCATCAAGAGCGCATGATAGAGTCCTACAAGGTGCGCGTAGACTGGCTCTGGCAAGACCCGTTGCCGGCGAGCGAAGAAGTGTTGCTCTCCGTCGCCGGCACACAATACGCCACTTATCTGCTCGACCACCTGCGCAGACGCGGCTTCCTGTCCGAGAACGGCGACGGCTAGTGCCGCGCCGTGCCAGCGCGGTCGGCGGTTGTCGCCTGCTTCTTGCCAGCCTTCTTCGCCGTCGTGCCAGCAGCCTTGCGCATCCTGTGTCCATTGCCGCTACCTGTTGCTGCTCCACCTGTGACAGCATCCTCCGGCGCGAGATCGTCCAGCAGGCCAGCGTACAGAGCGGCGGCCAGCGCCTCGATATCTGGAGACGGCGCGCGGTCACCGACCAGCGGCGGCACGATGCCACGCACCGCCGCATACGCCGCCGCCACGCCCTTCCCAGGCTGCAACGGCTGGCGGAAGTCGAGCCCCTGCGCCGCGCACATCAGCTCAATTGCCACCACACGATACGCCAGATCGAGCGCCTGCCGCGCCTTGATCGCCGCCGTCGCCCCCATGCTGACGAAATCCTCCATGCCTGCGGACGTGGGAATCGAGTCGATGCTCGCCGGATGCGCCAGCACCTTGATCTCATTGACCAGCGCCGCCGCCGCGTACTGCGCGATCATATAGCCGGAGTTCAGGCCGGGCTGGGGGGTGAGGAAGAGCGGGATTTTGCTCGGTCCGGTGTCCCACTCGTGCGGCCCCATCAGGCTATACGTGCGCCGCTCGGAGAAGCTCGCCACCTGCGCCAGCGTCACCGCGAGCATATCCAGCGCCAGCGCCAGCGGCTGCCCGTGAAAGTTGCCGCCGGTGAGCACGTCGCCATCGTCGGGAAAGATCAGCGGATTGTCGGTCACC
>DASVOW010000419.1:0-2787 GCA_036383155.1 Ktedonobacterales bacterium | reverse complement strand
AGGGTCGCGGCGTCCGCGCGGGCATGAATCAGACTATAGAGCAGGAAGACGCCGATAATGAAAGCGGATACGACGACTTTCGTCATTCCCTGGTGCTGTCGCATCTCTGGATACTCCTGGGTCAGTAATCTCAAACAGTCTCAAGTCTCACAGGCGCGTGTGGCGCGCGCTGCCGGGACTAGGGAACAATGGGACCAACGCCACGATCGTAGACAATCGCGCCGCCGAAATAGCCGGTTAGCCCCAGCAACACGACACCCACCACGCTAAGCGCCAGGTACATCACGACGATGATTCCTGGCAAGCGGGACGTGTAGAGGGCGGGAAGCGCAGTGCGGAGCGCACGCTGGCCGCCAGTGGCCGCGGATTGAGTGGCTGGCACGACCTGCGGTAGCCAGTAGAGTACGCGCGGCGCAAGCCAGACCAGCCGCAGCAGGAGCAGGGTGCCGAACGTCAAAGAAGCGCCTACCGCGCAGATCTTGTGCAGGTGGAGCAGGTCACTTGCCGCGGCCGTATTGAGGACGCTGCCCGAGATTTTACCTGTGAGCAGCGCGGCAAGCGCGCCCGGCACTCCCAGCACCAAGAGCCAGGTGGCCGCTGTCGTCAGTCCCGCGCGACGCAACACCAAACTCAGAACGTCCATACCGACGCTGGCGATCAGGAGCGCAATCGGGAAGTGGACCACGATTGGATGGAGATCGGCCAGGCGTATCGCCGGCCAGGACGACAGCAGAATCAGCATTGCGAAAGAAGGACCTTTCCTGCGGCGAGCGTGCTTGCATGGGGGTGTGCGCATGTGTGCTATAGACACCACCTACACGCGGATCAGTGATTATTCCTACCCTATCATCGCTGACTGAAGGATTACTGAAAAGAACATGAAGATTTTCCCAGATTGCGCATGCTACAATGAGCGCGACTGAGATGAAGAATGGCGCTGGCCCCTTAGACGGTAGCTCAGGTCGGCAGCAGGTATGACGCGCCATGAGCGGACGCTGGAGATGGATGCACTCTGAGTCGATCAGGCGCCTGTCGCAGGCTCCCGACATCGTCTGAATCTGAGCGAGCACTGTGAGGATGTGTAGATGCGGATCCTGCTTATCGAAGATGAAGTCCGGCTGGCGCGTAACTATCAACGAAATCTCACGGACGAGGGACATATGGTCGAGGTCATCCACGATGGCGAGGCGGCAGCAGTGCGACTGCGCAAGGAAGGCAACGACTACGATGTGATTGTGCTGGACGTGTTGTTGCCGGGCTGCAATGGCATTGATCTCTGCCGGTCAGCACGGCGCGCGGGTCTGCGGACTCCTATCCTGCTGTTGACGGCGCTCGATCAGACTGAGGAGAAGGTGCGCGGCCTGGATGCGGGCGCGGATGATTACCTCACCAAACCGTTTCCGTTTGACGAGCTGCTGGCGCGGCTGCGGGCATTAGTCCGGCGCCCACATCGCTACGATCCGGTGGTGGAGGCGACGAATTTGCAGGTAGGTCCCCTCTACATCGATCTGCTGCGTCACGAGGTCTGGCGCGATGGCGATCTGATCGCCGTGACGCCGCGCGAATATGCCCTGCTGGAGTATTTGGCACGCAACCCGAATCGTGTACTGAAACGGCAGCAGCTGATGAACCAGCTCTGGCCCGACGGCACGCTGGCGGCGAGCAATGTGCTCGACACATACATGCACTACGTGCGCGACAAGATCGACCGCGACTACGCCGAGCCGCTGCTCCGCACGGTGCGCGGTGTCGGCTACATGCTCTGCGATCCCACGACTGGCGGTGAGAAAGCGCGGAGGCAATGAGCGAGGGTATGGCGACATGACGCAACGTAGGCGCGAGCGGCCTTGGGCAAGCGAAGACACGTCCATCTCTAGCGCTTCTATCGTGGCCAGGGGAGCACAGATGTGGCGATCGCTCTCTCGCGCCGCGCGCGCGCTGCCAGGGAACGTACTGCGGCTCTGGCGTCCACTCGCCTCGCACAACACACCGTTTGTCAGCGCCCGCTACCGTCTCGCATTGGTCAATCTGTCGATCGTCGCTGGCATTCTGCTGGTCATGATGGTGGCTGTCTATGCATGGGAGGCCCATGCTACCGATACACAGGTAAACGACCAGTTGACAGGCTGGGCAAGCCATGAGCTGCAGCACGACTCCCATATGAGCCTAGCAACAGATGGCGACGGTGTGGCGGCAACGGCTCTCCCTCAGCAGCCTGGCATGGCAGATGGCGCACGCATCGAGCCGTACGAGCCATCCAGCCCGAACATCTTCTATGTGATCCTCGACTCACAGGGGCATGTCGTCGCCACTCCATACAACATCAAGGCGATTGGATTGCCAAACGTTGCGGCTGCGCGCTCGGTGCTCGCTGGACGGCAAGACAGCGCCCTTGTGACAGTTGGTCATGACGATAGCGCCTACCGCCTCTATACCGTTGCGATACATGACGAGGATGAGAATGGGAAAGTTATCGGTGTGCTGCAGGCGGGCATATCGCTACGGGCACAGGAGCGCCAACTGCACGACTTGCTGCTGATCCTTGCCGGCGTCGGCCTGGGTGCGCTCACGCTCTCGTCCCTTGCCAGCCTCTTTCTGGCGGGTCGCGCGCTGCGGCCCATGCGCCTGGCCTTCGCGCGCCAGCGGCAGTTCACCGCGGCAGCCTCACATGAGCTGCGCACGCCGCTGGCGATCATGCGCTCGCAGGCGGAGGTGCTCGCGCGCACGCTCCAGCGCACAGCAGCATATGTGCCCTCCCACAAGGAACTGGCGCATACAGCTCCGGCA
>DASVOW010000418.1:0-2672 GCA_036383155.1 Ktedonobacterales bacterium | reverse complement strand
GAGCAGGCGCGGGGACTGCTCGGCGGGTCGATCGCGGATTGGCGGGCGGTGGGTGCGCCGCGCTCGCAGCCGGTGTCGCTCTTAGCTTTGGATGGGCTGCCGCTGCCGAAGGGCGTGTCACTACCGGCGAACGCGCATCATGTGGCGACGATAGATGCGTTGCTTGCGGGGGTGCGCGGCCAGGCGGGCAGCCTCGCGGTGGTTCCTGTGGAGTATGCCGATTGGAGCGTGCGTAATCTCGGCATCGACGGGGTGTATCCGGCACAGGGACGGGGTACGTCAGGTTCGCCAACGTTCGCGCCGTTCGCATTGCGGCTGGCGGCGTCGAAGGCGCTGGTGACGGCGGGGCTGAACGTGAAGGCGCTGGCGGGCGCGCTGGCCCCGGCGCTGGCGAGCGCGGTTCCCACCTTCGATATGGCCGTTGCGGGCGATATCATCCTGGGGCGCGGCGTCAACAATAAGATGGTCGCATACAATGACTATCTCTATCCGTATCGCAAGGTGCGCGACGAATTTATGAGCGCGGACTGGCGCGTGGCGAATCTGGAATGCACGATCACCGATCTCGTGGCGCCGCCGCGCGATCCGTCTACGTTCACCTTTGTGACGGCGAAACGCGCGGTGGATGGCCTAGTGTATAGCGGTATCCAGACGGTGAGTGTGGCGAATAATCACGCCGACAACGCGGGGGCAGACGCCTTCGTGGATATGCTGCATACGTTGCGAGCGCACAACATCGCCTATTGTGGCGGCGGCAACACTCTGGCGGAGGCGCGGCAGCCCGCCATTCAGACGGTGAAGGGCGTGCGGGTGGCGCTGCTGGCCTATAACGAGATACCGCCGGGGGGACCATATGCCGGGCCGAACTCGGCGGGGATCGCGCCGGTGGATGTGGGGACGCTGCCGCACGACATCACAGCCGCGCGGCAGCAGGCGGATGTGGTAATTCCCTTCTTTCACTGGGGCATCGAGTATACGAAGGATCCCACGCAGCATCAGCAGCAGGTGGCGCGCGCCGCGATCGATGCGGGTGCGGATATGGTGCTGGGCTCGCATCCCCACTGGATACAGGCGATGGAGTCCTACAAGGGCCGGCTGATCGTCTACTGCCTGGGCAATTTCATCTTCGATCAGGATTGGTCGGTGCCGACGCAGGAAGGCGCGATGCTGCATTTGTACTGGCGAGGCACTACCCTTGCCGGTATCCGCTTCGTGCCCTATCGCATCATGGATCGCTGCCAGCCGAATATCATCGCACCGGAGCGGGCGGTGGACATCTTTGATCGTATGTGGTCGGGCACGGATATGCTGGCGCATGGGCAGTATGGCCCGGAGCCGGAATGATAGTGATGGTGGATTGAGGCGGCGCGTACGGTTTTGACAGCCTTCGTCCAGGGAGATACAATCTCAATGTACATCTGGAGGGGCGACACGTATGAGCGACCAGGTCGTCGCCACATCTCAATCAGGGCCATCACGCAGTCTGCTGGCCGTGTCGCGCATTGAGAAGCTGCTCGCGTTACCACTGCTCTATAAGGTACTTTTTGCCAATAGCGTCGTGATCTTGCTCGGCGCGACGATGGGTACCTATCTGGCGACGCAGCTTCGGGGCACCAGCCGTCCCTTTGTGCTGGTGAGCTTTGTCGTCACTGGGCTGCTCGTGAGCATCGTCATCAACTATGCGCTGCTCAAGCTTGCGCTCTACCCGTTGCACCGGCTGCGCGAGACCATGCGTCAGGTGCAGGCGGGTGATCTCGACCGCAAGGCGCCCGTAACAGGGCAGGATGCCGATGCCGACCAACTTGCCGTGGCGTTCAATACGATGCTGGACGCGCTCGACGATCTTTCGCGCACGCGCGCAAGCCAGATCTTGCATGCGCAGGAGCAGGAGCGCAAGCGCATCGCACGCGAGCTACACGACGAGACGGGGCAGGTGCTGACGTCGCTGCTGATCAGTCTGGCGCTGCTGGAGGAGGCTGTCTCCAGCGAGGAGGCGCACGAGCGGGTCGCCGAGACGCGAGCGCTGGCGCACCAGACGCTGCGGGCGGTGCGCAATCTGAGCATCGATCTGCGGCCCAGCGCGCTCGACGACCTTGGACTGCTACCGGCGCTGCGCTGGTACGTAAAAGAGTATCAGCAGCGATGTGGTATCGCGGCTGAATTCAGCGCGAGCGGCTGCAAAGATCGGATGTCGCCTGAGATCGAGACGGCGATTTATCGTATCGTGCAGGAGTCGCTGACGAACACAGCCAAGCATGCACATGCTCGCAAAATCTGGGTTTCAGTGCATGAGGAGGGCGCGCTCGTACACGTGACGGTGCGCGACGATGGGCGAGGATTCGACGTGCAGGCGGTGCTCAAGACACCATGGCAGGATCGCGGGCTTGGTCTTGGGGGTATCATGGAGCGGGCATCGCTGTTGAACGGCGCGGTGCAGTTTAGCTCGCAGCCGGGCCGCGGCACGACGGTGGATGTGACGATCCCACTGGTGCCAGCCAGCCAGCCGGCGGCGACGGAGCCGCAGGCAACGCCGCATGCGGTGGAAATATGAGCATACTGTGAGCACGATGAAAGACGACTTGATCAATTACATCAAAGCGAATACCGCGACGGATGCGCCGATGCATCCCAATGGCGGCAGCACGAAGATTCGGGTGTTGCTGGCGGATGAT
>DASVOW010000417.1:0-1593 GCA_036383155.1 Ktedonobacterales bacterium | reverse complement strand
GTTGACCGATGTCACGCTCGCGCCAAGTGCCCTTCTCAGCGAATCCGAGCTACTGCGCCTGGCTGCCAGTGCCGAGAGCGCCTCGGAGCATCCGCTGGGCCGCGCCATCGTCCAGGGCGCGCAGTCGCTCGGCGTCGCGCCATCATCGCTTGCGCCCATCGAGACGTTCGACGCTGTCCCCGGCGGCGGCCTCGTCGCCCGTGTCGTGGCCCGCAACGTTCTGATCGGCACCCGCAAGCTCCTGTCCGATAATGGCGTAGATCTCGCCACGTTGGAGCCGCTGGCCGCCGCGCTCGAAGGTGCAGGCAAGACTGCCATGCTCGTAGCGATTGATGGCGTCGCCGCTGGCATCCTTGGCGTCGCCGACACCATCAAGGTCGGCTCAGCCGAAGCTGTGAAGCGCCTGCAAGCCCAGGGCATCGCCGTCTGGATGATCACCGGTGACAACCGTCGCACCGCACAGCACGTCGCCGCGCAGGTTGGCATTCCCGCCGAGCGCGTCATTGCCGAGGTACTCCCCGGCGAGAAAGCCGCCCAGGTTCGCCGCCTGCAGCAGCCCCACGACGGCGACGAAGCAAAGCCCGGCCACGTCGTAGCCTTCGCCGGCGACGGCATCAACGACGCCCCCGCCCTGGCGCAAGCCGACATCGGCATCGCCATGGGCACCGGCACAGACATCGCGATGGAGACAGCAGACATCGCGTTGGTCAAGGGCAACCTGCGCAGCTTGCCGGTCGCCCTGCGGCTCTCGCGGGCCACGATGCGCGTCATCAAGCAGAATCTGTTCTGGGCCTTTGCCTACAACACCATTCTGATTCCGGTCGCCATCGCATCGCCCGCCATTCCATTCCTGCGCGAGAGTGCGCCGATCTTCGCTGCTGCGGCGATGGCCCTCTCGTCCGTCACGGTCGTGAGCAATTCGCTCCGCTTGCGCGGCTTCACCCGTCGTGAGCAGGCTCTATAGTCCTTTGTAGCCCGCCCTTTCCTCATCTATCTCCCTCTCCCGCACAGCGGGGGAGGGGCCGGGGGAGGGGGCAACAATCCCACTAGTGGAGGAAAACATACACATGGCCCAAGTCCTAGAGACCGTCCTCTCGGTCCCCGATGTAAGCTGCGAGCATTGCGTAAACGCCATCTATGGAGCGCTCGGCGCACAACCCGGCGTCCAGGAAGTCCATACCGACATCGCCAGCAAGAGCGTCCGCCTGCGATACGATCCCGCCCAGCTCCCCATGGACAAGATCGAAGCGCTCCTCGACGACGCCGGCTATACCGTCGCCAAATAACCCCATCACATAACCGCATCAAGTAGCACCAACTGCTACTGACACAAGAATGCACACCTCTTGGAATGAGAGGTGTGCATTCCCTACAAATCACACTTGGTTTCCGTCCAGTATATCCTGGGCAAACGGGCTCAACTCCGCCCACTCTCAGTCCGCCTCCGCGGACTTTGCGGCGGCTCGCAGGCCGCCTTCAGGCGCGTTTTCAACCGCCCGCTCGCGCTCACTCCACGCCGATGTCCCACGCCTGCTCCAAATCTTCGCGGGAGTAGGCTTTGAACGCCATCATCGTCTGCGTGCGAATGATAGT
>DASVOW010000416.1:0-6096 GCA_036383155.1 Ktedonobacterales bacterium | reverse complement strand
CGCGATATTGTGCAGCGTCGAGCGCTCATTCTCCGTCAACGTGTGAATGTCCGTCTCCCACTGCAGCTGATCCAGCAAGTCGCGGATCAGCACGATCGCCTGAATCTCGCGTGGCAGCAGTTGCAGCGCCCGTAGCATCTCATGCGCGATCACCGCCCGCTCATTGCGCTGCACCTCGTTCGAGTGAGGCGGCGACACCTCCAGGCTCGGATCGCTCTCATGGTAGTACGTCCGGCGAAACTCCAGATAGACGTCAAGCACGGCCCCGCGGATCCGCGCCGCGAAGTCGCGAGTCTGATCGGCAAGCTGGGCGCGATTCGGCATAGCGACATCTGATGTGCCGCCGATGCCTTCTAGTGACATGTCGTTGGCGCTCATACGTGTAATACTGACCCTCCCAAACGGGTGATGCGCCCTGTGTCGCCTTCCGGCGCGCCCAGCGGCACCGCTCGATCTCTCCAACCTCACCTGATGCCATGCCGGAGTGCACCCTGCGCCGGCTCCACGCACCTCATCAGAAAGACTCTACCAGCGCACCTGCGTTGTCCGCCAGTAGAAGACCCTCATAGGTTGTGACGGAGCAGCGCCCTGAACCTAACCAATGTTCTCACTCGACAACGAGTTTCACATAGCACTAGAATAAAACCGCAGAGCTGGCCCTCTGCCGCACCGGCAGCCACATCACATAGTCAACGGCCACGCTTATCAGTGGAGAACACGATGGACGATCACACACCCGGCGATGCAACAGGCGGCGTCTTCCTGCGAGAGGTGACGGCAGACGACCTGCCCATCTTCTTCGAGCAGCAGTTGGACCCCGACGCGACCCGCATGTCTGGCTTCGCCTCCAGAGACAGGGATGCGTTCATGGCGCATTGGGCCAGAATTCTGCCCGAGACGAACGTCAATCAGACCATCCTCTATCATGGGCAGGTGGCTGGCTATATCGTGAGCTATGAGCAACTGGGCGAAAGAGAAGTTGGCTACTGGCTTGGCAGGAATTTCTGGGGCAAAGGCGTCGCCACCCAAGCCCTCTCGCAGCTCCTGCGGCACGTCCAGTCGCGCCCCCTCTATGCCCACGTCGCCAAACACAACATCGCCTCTCTTCGCGTCCTGCAGAAATGCGGCTTCACCATCACAGGCGAAGACAAATTGTCTGCCGGTGCGGGCGGCGAGGAGATCGAAGAGTTCGTGCTAAAACTGGAAGCCTGAGCCCGTTCTCGCACGTGTTCTTTACATTTTTCGCCGCGCGTGGTACTCAGGAAAGAGCATGCGCGTCGCTCGTCGTTGAGCTTCCCGCGCAGCATCGAAGACGATGAAGGGATAGCGCCATGACCACACCGACCACCCCTGAACATACCAGCGATACATACCTCCACCAGCGGCGCGGCACCACCTATGAGCGCTACCTGCGCACCGACGAGCTACTGGAGCTGCAAAAGCCGGCGGCAGAGCGCCTTCACCCCGATGAGCTCACATTTCAAGTAGTCCACCAGACATTTGAGCTGTGGTGGAAGGTCACGATACAGCAGTTCAACATGGCAAGCGCATTCTTGAACGACGACGACTATGCCCGCGCCGCCTGGGCGCTCCGCCGTGCCGTCACCGCGCAATCCGTCGTCATGCACGCGCTCCGCCAGCTCGAATTCGTCACCCCCGCCGACTTCCTCACGATCCGTGCTGGCCTGGAAGACGGCAGCGGCGCTGACTCCCCTGGCTTCCGCGCCATCCTGCGCACCGCGCCGGACCTGTGGGATTCCTTCAGCGCGGCACTCGACCGTGCTGGCGTCTCCCTCCTGGCGCTCTACACCGACCCGCACACTCATCCCGCGCTCTATGACTGCGCCGAGGCCCTCACCGACTTCGACGAACAGTTCCACCTCTTCCGCGCCGCCCACCTCAAGCTCGCCCAGCGCCACCTGGGACTGCGCGCTATCGGCACAGGCGGCACGCCCATGCCCGCCCTGGAGAAAACCCTCCGCGACCTGCTGTTCCCCCCACTCTGGGAGGCGCGCGACGCCCTCCTGGAGCAAGCCCACCAATCCCAGGTATAATCTGCCCTCCTTCGCCACGCGCCCCTTCCCTCCAGGGGAGCGGATGCGCGAGCGACGCCAATGGATGCCAATTGACAGCCAGGCACTGGCACATGGCCGAGAAGCGGCCGAAAGGGAGCGGAGCAACCGCAGAGCGCAGCGAGGGGTAGGGACTAGGTCTTCCCCGTCTCACTCCTCGCGCCTGCGCAGTGCGCGCAGATCCTTATGGATGAGCGCCATCCAGCGCTCCTGCTCCTCACGCCATCCCAAAATCGCGTCGAGCAGCGAAAGATACCGGCTCGGTGGGCAGAAGTGGCGTTCCGTCTCCCAATCATACACCGCGCTCTCCGTATACCCCAACCGCGACGCCAGCTCCCGCGCCGGCATCCGCACCGCCCTCCGCAACGCGCGTATATCGCGCCCGCGCAACGCATTAGCCTCGCCCGCTTCCATCGCCTCGATCAGCGCCATCACCGTATCCCAGGCGCCGTGTGTGTTCCTACTCGCTAGATGCGCATCACTCTCACCCGCTGGCGGCGCTGGTGTCTCTTGCCCCCTGTCCGCCCCCGCTGCTTTGAGCACTCGGCGCTTTGTCGCGTCGAGCAAAGGCTGACCCTCCTCGGTGCCAGCCTTTGCTTCGGTATTATTCGCTTCGCTCATCTCGCGTGCATCACCCATCTCGTAGCCTCGTCATCCATCTCCATCGCTCCGCTGCCATGCGCCAGAGCAACACGCCCACCCGCCAAATACCACCGCATCGCCTCGCGATTGCCTCGCGATTGCCTCCTACCTTAACAATTAGAAATAGAACACTATTTCTAATTGGCAAATCGCAGTATGACACACGCTTCGTGTCATGTCAATACCTATGGAAAAAATGCCACTCAGCGTTCGATGCTACCACACGCCGTTACTCCAGATAGCGCACAAGGTGCGATTTCAACCACCCGCCTCAGCGTCCGCGCAAATGTGCACGCCAGTATCATCCATCGCTTCCATTGATTTTTTTCCATACCCATGTAATACTTAATACCGTGCGCGCCGACACCCACCGGCATATGCGGACACGTGCTTATTTCATCTTGTCTGCCAAAGCCGGCAAGCGATCTGAGCATTGCGCAAGGGAGGTACAGCATGGCAGCCGAACACATCTCGCTGACGCCATTTGCCGCGCTCCTCCAGGAGTATATGTGGAGTTGTCGCCCGCCGCTCAACGCGCACAAGCTAGCGCATCGTCTCGGCGTTGGCCGTCAGACCGTCTATAACTGGCTGAACGCCGGAACGATCCCGCAAGCGATGATGCTCCCCAACGTGGCGCATCTAACCGGCATTTCCCTCAGCCAGCTCTATGAAGCCTGCGGCTATCCTATCCCCGACGCGCCGCCATCCAGATCAGACGCGTCCCCACTGTTCGAGATCGTCGATCCCCGTCTCTTTGACGCGCTCATCAGCGCCATCGAAACAGATCCTGCGTATGGCTCCGACGACCGCGCGCGACTCATTCATGATGCCCGCGCCATGAAAGATCTCTGGCTCGCCAAACATCCCGATAGCGCCACCAGTGAGCGCCCAGCCGTTCCCTGGCTCCGCGCCGTCTAATTCTACCTCAACCCATGTGTGGCGCCTTCTCAGGGAGACTTCCGCCGCTCACTGCCATCCAGCCACTCCTCGCGAGTGAGCCTCCACCAGATACTCTCCGCAGTCGTCGAGAGACGGCGAAGCCCCAACTTCTCCAGCACCCGCATCGACGCGACGTTGTCCACCAGACTCTCCGCGACGACAAAACGAGCTCCCGGCTGCTGGAAAGCCCAATCGAGTAACGCTTCACCCGCTTCCACCGCATACCCTTGTCCGCGATGTGCCGTCAGGATGTCGTACCCGATCTCAACTGACCCGTTGGCATCCGGTGGCGCGTGGAAGCCGATATCCCCGATCAGGGAGCGCTCCCCCGTATGGACGACCAGATACGACCAATCACTGCGTTGCGGCGCAGCCTCCAGCAGCACCGCATCCTGCGGGAGCATCGAGAGCACATCATCGTTGGGCCAGTCGTTCGGCACCCGCGCGGCGAGCATCCGGCCAAATTCTTCCCTATCGCGCAAGGCGGCGCGCACCAGTTCCAGCGTAAAGGGAACCAGCGTCAGCCGCCGCGTCTGAATAATCGGCATCGAAAGGCTCCCTCTCTCGACAACGCACGCCCATGTGCATCTGCCGCTACCGCCGCTTCTCCCAGCGCTCCCGCTTCATCGAGCGTGTTGGCACCACAGCCGCCACCAACGCCCCCAGGAGAAACGGGATCTCCATCGGCGTGATGTAGAGATGAAGGTGGCTGATGATCGCGAGACAAATAGCCCAGGCGCCAAGCGTAATGACCAGCGCCAGTAGTGCTGGTGTCAGGCCGCGTCGCAGCGATCCCATCGTCACACCCCATCCAATGAGATATGCCATCGGGATAGCGAAAATGCCGATTTCCACGTGAATCGCCGTCACTGCGCTGCACCAGATCACCGCGCCGATAAACCCGCCCAAACACCCGAGACCGATGGGAGAGAGCAGATTCAACACACGACGCGATGCCATGTTCTTGTCAGGTGCGAGTTGCTCCGCCACTGGCGAAAATTGCTGCACATACGGCAACACCCGCCGCACCTTGGCCTCGATCCACGCCAGCGCCTCCTCCGCATGCACCGCATCCCAGGTCAGATCGACGATCTGCTGGAAATATCCTGCCGGTGGCTCCTGTTCCCGCGCCCGACCCGGATACCCATCTCCATATTCGTAACCAGGCTGATAGCCGTAGCCGGATTGATCGTATCCATAGCTCGGATCATATCCAGCCTGTCCAGGTTGATAGCCATAGCCCTGCTGACCGGAACCATAGCCCGGATTATACCCAGATTGATACCCCGATTGGTAGCCCGGCTGTTGCCCACGGTCCGGCTGCCCAGGTCCATATCTCGGATCATAGCCACCTGGATAGCCCGGTTGATATGCCGGCTCGTACCCATACCCCTGAGCAGCCCCAGACTGTGGTGCATGTCCATACCCAGCCCCCGACGGCGGCGCATAGCCGTATCGCTGCTCCGGCTGCGGCTCGTAGTGTGGCGCCTGTCTCTGCCCGCGATCGAGTGGAACGCTGCGATGTGCCCGAGGCGTATCGCTGTTGCCCGCGACTCTGGGGCGGTCGTTCTGGCCGTTACTTTCGTTTTCCTGCACCAGCCGCACACGACCGAGCTGTTGCATCGGCGGCGCCTGTCGCGGCAGCTCGGGATGCTCCAGCGTATCCTCGCCCAAGTCCGCGTCCTCGCCAGTGGGCCGCTTCTGCCCCCGCTCAGAGAGATCACCTTCCCACGATAGAGGGCCCGTGCTCGGCACGTAGCTCTGCGCCGGCGCGGGAGGTAGGCGCCAGTCACCCGGCGTCTGCGCCTGCTGATATGGCTGGAATTGATAGGGATGCACCGGCGCTGCCGATTGGTACGGATCGATCAACTCTCCCGTCTGAGGCATGGCAACACCTAGCGGCGATCCTTGACCCGGCTGCCCAAAATTGCTGGTAGCCATTCCATACGACCCCATCGCGCCGCCCGGCTGAGAAAAAGGGGCCGCCCCTTGCTGCATAGGCGCAGCGCCGTACGCTCCCACAGGCCCCGGCGCTCCCCACGAATACTCCCCACTCGGCTCTGGTGGTGTCCACAATTGATTGCGTGTTGCCTGAGGAACCCTCGTTGCGCCGCACCACACACAGATAGCCTCGTCTGAGCGCACACGTTTCTTGCACTGCCAGCAGGTTTCATAGGTGGGGCGCCATCCGCCGTCCATCTCCTCCACCGACATCGCCTCCCCTATTCTCCCATTGCTGCCCACTCGCCCTATGGTGTCAAACCGCATCGTGCGCATCCAAGAGCTTCAATTTCAGTATGCCGGATGTGTCACTGCCTGTCAATCAGCATCGTGTACTGGCCGCTCGACCGCGCCTGAGGTCCTTCCCACCGCAACATGCCCGTTATGCCCATTGTGCCCATTGGTCCCCGCTTGTGCGGATGCATCCGAGAGCAGCGAAAGC
>DASVOW010000415.1:0-21161 GCA_036383155.1 Ktedonobacterales bacterium | reverse complement strand
CAGGCGGCCTCGCTGCTGATTGTCGTAGGCGTCGTGCTGGATACGGTGAAGCAGCTCCAGGCACAGATGGTGATGCGCAACTATTCAGGCTTCCTGAATTAACCTGAAATTGACCTAATGATAAACCTGTAGCGTTCCTCGGACGAGCGCGGTTGTGGTTGAGCCCGTATTGCGGGCTTGCCTCGACCCGCGTTCGTTCTTTTCTGTTATAGTTCTCTCTATCGCGTCTGGTAACGGTGTGTGATCCCGGAGATGCTGTCCTATTCGTATAGGCCTGGCATTCTCCATGCTCTACCCTCCTGAGGCGAAGAGCACACGATACAGCCGTCGCGGAATGACGTGTGGCGTGGCGAGTAGCTGGTGTACTTGCCGGATACACGCCGGAGAGAGCGGCGACATGGCACAACTGGCACAACTGGCGCAATAGGCGACCAGCGCTAGCGAACCGGTGAAGAAGTACAGAGCGTTGCCTCGACGAACGTCTCTCACAACGGTGTGAGGGATATGCCCCCGGCCATCGGGTAAGGGTGCCGGGAACACGCGGAGGATGGTTGCGAATGAACATCATTCTGTTTGGAGCTCAAGGCAGTGGCAAAGGCACGCAGGCGCAAATGCTTGCGGAGGAACTGAAGCTGCAGCCACGTGCCAGCGGTGAATTGCTGCGTGAGGCCATCGCGCACGAGACGCCAGCGGGCAAAATAGCCAAGCCATATTACGACCGTGGCGACCTCGTGCCAGACGAGATCGTGACCGAGATGATTCTCGAAAGCATGCGCGGGGCCAACGGGATTATTCTCGACGGCTTCCCACGCACCCTCCGCCAGGCGTATCTGCTCGACGAGAGTCTGGCGAAGGTCGGCCAGCGCATCGACGCCGCCGTCTACCTGGAGGTGCCGCGTGATGTTCTGCTCGACCGGCTCTCTGGACGCTGGATCTGCCGGGCGCATGGGCATGTCTGGAACGTCAAGACACATCCGACGCGTGTTCCTGGCATCTGCGACTACGATGGTAGTCCGCTCTATCAGCGCTCGGACGACTCACCGGAGACGATCAATCGGCGGCTGGAAAAGTTCTTCGGTGAGACGATACCCGTCGTCGACTACTACGCGCGCCAGGGCAAACTGATCCGTATCGATGGCACCGATACGATTGAGCACGTCAATCAGCGTATTCTGGCTGGGCTGAGCGCCCTCGGTCAGCAGAGCGTCGTCTCTGCCGTTGCTGAGGACCGCACGTCCGGCAAATAGTGTAAACAATAACGGCAAGACAAACAAACGGCAAGACAAACAATGGCAATTGCATATCGTAGCAAAACTGAGATAGAGAGTATTCATCGAGCGGCACGTACCGTCCAGGAGATCCTGACGGTGCTACGTGCCGCGGTACGCCCTGGCGTCACGACGGGCGAGCTTGACGCGCTCGCCAGCAAAGAGTTGGCACGCCGGGGCGCTACCTCAAACTTCAAGGGGTATCGTCCGATCAAGGGTATACCGCCGTTTCCTGGCGTCATCTGCTCGTCGGTAAATGACGAGATCGTGCATGGCATCCCTGGGAAGCGCGTGCTGCGCGAGGGCGAGATCGTCACGCTCGACTTTGGCGCGGTGGTGGATGGCTGGCATGGCGACTCCGCGATCACCGTCCCGGTGGGGACGGTCGCGCCGGAGACGCAGCGCCTGCTGGATGTGACGCAAGAGGCGCTGCGACGGGGCATCGCCCAGGCGCGCGCCGGCAATCGCGTAATGGATATTGGCCGCGCGGTGCAGTCGTATGTCGAGGGCGAAGGGTATTCCATCATACGTGAATACGCCGGCCATGGCATCGGGCGCGCGCTGCACGAAGACCCGTGGGTGCCGAATTATGTGGAGCGCGGGCAGCCCAATCCGCTGCTGCGCCCTGGTATGGTAATCTGCATCGAGCCGATGGTCAGCGCCGGTGAGCCGGAGACGCGCGAGCTGCCCGACCATTGGACCGTTGTCACTGCTGATGGCAGCCGTGCGGCGCACTTCGAACACATGGTGGCGGTCCGCGATGGCGAGCCCGATGTGCTCACCGCGCTCTGACGTTTACCATGATGGTACGAAAGAAAATCGCTACTTGCGGTTTACGCAAACAGATGGTATACTTTGAAGTTGGCTACAGCTTTTTGTTTTGAAGCGCTATGTACTCGGTGTTGACCCATCACACGGGCCACGAGTGGGCGGCAGGCATCTGCGCTGTAGCCGCTACTGACGAGCCAGAGAAAGGATCCTATGCCCAAGCGCGATGCGATTGAAGTCGAGGGTACGGTGACGGAGTCCCTGCCCAATGCGATGTTTCGTGTGGAGGTGCAGGCGCCCGATGGTAAGCACCTCGTGCTTGCTCATCTCTCTGGAAAGGTGCGCATGAATTTCGTGCGTATTGTTCCGGGCGATAAGGTGCGGGTGGAGCTAACACCCTATGACCTCACGAAGGGGCGCATTACCTGGCGTGTACGCGGTTAGGCAAGTGCGTGCTGGCCTCAGCTAACCGAGAGTTAACATGTATGCTAGGTATGCGCCATGTCGCGCGAGATGTCATGGCATAGGCCGTCAATCGCAGCGATTGACGGCCCTGGCTGTAGTTCCTGGCGATCATTTCTCATAACGGCGATGACCCCGACGAGATACGGTTGGGGGTATATGTCGCCACTTTATCGTCTCTGCTAGTGCGGCGGCACGCCTTGCCGGGCGGTCGCACCAATTGGAGACATCCAAAGGGCATATTGGCGCGGCTGTATACGCGTCTCATTCGCCTGAAATAGCAATAGCATGAAAGAATACGTGGCATCCGGTTGTTGTGCGCCCTAACAGGTGGGGTGAGGACACGGCGGGTGACTGATAGGGGGTACACATATGAAGGTGCGAGCGTCGGTAAAGCCGCGCTGCGAGAACTGCAAAGTGATTCGCCGCAACCGGGTGGTCATGGTTATTTGCAGCAAGGACCCCAAGCACAAGCAGCGGCAAGGGTAACCTATTCCACATGATGGTGTATGCCCAGGTGCCCCACGCGCTGATAGCGCAGGTGCCTGGGTAGCCGTCTGTTCGGCGCCCAGCGAGGAGACTCGCCGAGCGCCCACTCTTGAAGCCTTTCAGCCAGATCTGGCTGATACTCGCCGGTTCCATCCGGCGGCGACAGACGCGATGCGGCAATGGGCCGCTCGTATGGGTAGCGACGAGTACTAGAGCGAGGAGGATCTGGCGCATGGCCAGAATCGCCGGGGTCGACATTCCCCGCGAAAAGCGCGTGGAAGTCGCGCTGACGTACATTTATGGCATCGGCCCGACGCTGAGCACGAGGATTCTCGCCAGCACACGGGTCAACCCTGACACCCGGGTCAAGAACTTGACCGAGGAAGAGGTGGCCCGGCTTCGCGAGTTCATCGACCGCAGCGACCAGATCAAGGTTGAAGGTGATCTACGCCGCGAAGTCGACATGAACATCAAGCGGCTGATCGAGATCGGCAGCTATCGTGGCCTGCGCCACCGCCGCAACCTTCCCGTGCACGGCCAGCGCACGCGCACCAATGCGCGTACGAAGCGTGGCGCGAAGAAGACGGTGGCCGGCAAGAAGAAGGCGGCCAAGAAGTAAGGCTAGTAAGGCCGCGTGATTGCGGCTACTCGCGTGCGTGTCCAAGCGGAGGCGCGGCGCATATTAGGAGGACAATGCAAGCATGGCGGAGAAATCTGCTCCCAAGCGACCTGTGGGGCGACAGCGCCGGCGCGAACGCAAGTCGGTGCCGCGCGGCCAAGCGCACATCCAGGCGACATTTAACAACACACTCGTAACAATCTCGGATCCCAATGGCAACGTGCTGTCCTGGAGCAGTGCGGGCGCATCGAACTTCAAAGGGTCGCGCAAGAGCACGCCGTACGCCGCGCAGGTGACGGCTGAGGGTGCCGCGCGCAAAGCGATGGAGCACGGTGTCCGGCAGATCGAGGTCTACGTCAAGGGACCTGGGTCTGGCCGCGAGGCTGCGATCCGCGCGTTGCAGGCTGCCGGAATGCAGGTGGTGTCAATCATCGATGTGACGCCGATTCCGCATAATGGCTGCCGCCCGCCAAAGCGCCGCCGCGTCTAGCCTACGCACCTACGTATCACCCGCCGATGTATCTGCTGCGTTTGCGCTGTGGATGTCTGACGCGGAGTTGGTCGCGGTGATTGATTCGCCTGCTGCGTTGGCTTGATGCCGTCGCAGCATTGGCAAGATGGGCGCCCAAGGGTGCAGATCTTGCCTCCTGCTCTCACTCGCGCGCCTTTCAGGGAGCGTCGAGTCAGGAGCAACTCCGCTGGTGCGCGCGAAGCGAACTGGAGTGCGTGCGTAGGGATGCCGCCTTCCGTCCTGGGCGGTGTGGGGCGCCGGTTGAAAGCGCTCGACGGCCGTGTAGTAGCCCACGGCAACATCCCATTTCGAATCCTGTTCATCTCCTCGCGTCATACTAGAAAGGGCGCTTGCACGCGCCCTTCGAGTCTGTGTAGGACTCCGCGATATCACGCTGGTTGTATGCCGCTGCGGCTGGTGGCATCGTTTGGCTGTGATGTCATGAGAACTATACACTCATCGCTTCATTTTCTCTCCGGCTCATGCCGGAAACATCGCTCGGAGGGGCAAAATAACCTCCGGTCGAGATAGCTACCATAAGCTAGCTACAAAGCACTCTAGCTGCACTCACTCCATAGGAGGACGATACAGAAGCATGGCCCGATATACCGGCCCCGTCTGCCGCTTGTGCAGGCGAGAAGGCATGAAGTTGTTTCTTAAGGGCGACAAGTGCATGAGCGCAAAATGCCCGATTGAGCGGCGCAACACCCGCCCCGGCCAGCATGGTCAGGCCCGTGCCCGCAAGCTCTCGGGATGGGGCATGCAGTTGCGCGAGAAGCAAAAGGTGCGTCGCACATACGGCGTGCTGGAGCGTCAGTTCCGCCGCTTCTATGACAGGGCCTCGCAGATGCCCGGCAAGACAGGTGACAACCTGATCAATCTGCTCGAGCTCCGGCTCGATAACGTCGTCTATCGCTTGGGATTCGCGGACTCGCGCGCTCAGGCCCGCCAGCTCGTCGCGCATGGACACTTCCAGGTCAATGGACGCAAGATGGATATCCCCTCTGCCGTCCTCAAGGCCGGTGACGAGGTGAGCGTGCGCCAGAATAGCCGCGCGCTTGAGTATTTCAAGACCCGCGTGGAGATGCTCAATCAAAAGGGTGTCCCCTCGTGGATGCGCATTGATCCCAATGCATTTTCGGGCCGGATCCTTGCCGTTCCGACGCGCCAAGACCTGCAGCTGCCTTTCGACGAGGCGCTCGTGGTCGAGTACTACCAGCGGTAAAGAGGAGGGGATCTCCTTGCTAGATATAGCTGTTCCCCATATCACTGCAACTGAATCCGAACAGAATTACGCAAGCTACGATGTCGAGCCGCTGGAAGCCGGTTACGGTATGACACTGGGCAACTCGCTGCGGCGAGTGTTGCTCTCGTCGCTGGGCGGCGCGGCTGTCACATCGATCAAGATCGAAGGCGCGCAGCACGAATTCCAGGACGTGCCCGGCGTCAAAGAAGATGTCACCGACATCGTGCTGAACGTCAAGAAGCTGCGCCTGCGCTCCTTCTCTGACCGCCCGGTGACGATGCGCATCGAGGTAACTGGCGAGCGCGAGGTGACAGGCGCCGACATCCAGGCGCCAAGCACCATCGAGATTGTCAATCCTGATACGCACATCTGCACCATAGACGACCCGAATGCTCGCTTCGAGATGGAGTTGGTGGTCGAGACGGGCAAGGGATACGTCCCGGCGGAGTCGAAGGAAGATCAGCCGATTGGCCAGATTCCAGTCGACGCGATCTTCACGCCCGTCCAGCGGGTCAACTACACGGTCGAGAATACGCGCGTCGGCCAGATGACCAACTACGACAAGATCATTCTGCAGATCTGGACCGATGGCACCATCACGCCTGATCAGGCGCTGCGCGACGCATCGCAGATCCTGGTGCAACACTTCGAGATGATCGCCAACCATGCGTTGCCGGTCGAGCCAGATGAGGTTGTGCCTGAGATCACCAAGAGCACAGCGTACCAGATCCCGCAGAAGGTCTATGATATGCCCATCGAGGAACTGGATCTCTCGGTGCGTGCATACAACTGCTTGAAGCGCAGCAATGTCACCAAGGTCGGCCAGGTGCTCACGATGAACCGCGACGACCTGCTGGCTGTGCGCAACTTCGGCGAGAAGAGCCTGCAGGAACTCGCGGACCGTCTCGTCCAGCGTCACATCCTGCCGACGGTTCGCCAGATTGATCGTCCAGTCGCGTCGTCCGAAGACGACGTGGAGGCCTAGAGAACAGCCATTCTCAAGGGCGGAGATTGACTGACCGGGTAACCGGACCAGGAGAACGACTGTGAGACATCGTATCGCGGGCAACCGCATCAATATGCCACTGCCGAAACGGCGCGCGGCGTTCCGCAACCTGATCGAGGGCTTGTTTATCCACGAGGGTATCAACACGACCGGGGCGCGTGCCAAAGCTGTGCAAGGCGAAGCGGAGAGCCTAATCGCTATTGCCGTCTCTGGCCACAACAAGTCGCAGGCGCACCTGAAGGCCGTTGTGGATGACGATTATCTCGCCGAGCAGGTGCTGGCGCTTGCCCGCAAGGCGCGCTTCACGCTGGACGAGACCGTCCCCAGCAACGAGGAGCGCGAGGCGCAGGGCAAGTACCCGCTGACACCTGAGGCGCGCAGGTTCAAGGAGCAGCGGCTCGAAGGTCTGAAAAAAGAGCTGCTCAGCCTGATCAAAGACCGTGACGAAGCGTCTGCCGCACTGACGGCGGCGCGCGAGGCAATGGCGATCGAGCTACACGCTCGCCGCACGATCCTCAAGCGTCTGCCGCGCGAGCTGGCGGTCAAGAAGATCTTTGAGCAGTTCGTGCCGCGCTACAGCGGACGCCACGGTGGCTACACCCGCATCACCAAGCTGGGTCGCCGCCTGGGTGATGCCGCTGAGATCGTCCGGCTCGAATTGGTGTAGTTGGTGAACCTTGCCGCGCTCGTCGAATACGACGGCACGCGCTTCGCGGGCTTCCAGCGCCAGTCGGCCGAGAAGGGGCCGACGGTGCAGGGAGCAATCGAGGCGGCGCTTGAGCGGATCACGGGCGAGGCCATTGGGATCGAGGCTGCCGGGCGCACTGACAGCGGTGTGCATGCGACGGGGCAAGTGGTGAGCTTTCACCCGCCGTCGCGGCTCGATCCGCGAGATGGCGGCGGCCTCAATGCTGGAGCGTGGCAGCGAGCGCTCAATGCCACTCTGCCGGATGATATCGCGGCGCGGGCTGTGCGCCCGGTGAGCGAAGACTTCCGTGCCCGGCGGAGTGCCAGCGCGCGGAGCTACTGCTATCGCATCCTCTGCGCGCCGGTGCGCGCGCCTCTGCGCGAGCGCTATGTCTGGCGCGTTTCGCACCGGCTGGACGTAGCCGCGATGGACGAGGCGGCGGCTCTGCTGCTCGGCGAGCACGACTTCGGAGCGTTTGGGTCGAGTCCGCGAGACCAGCGCGAGACTGGCTATCGCGGGCATACGGTGCGCACGATGTTCGAGGCGCGCTGCCACTGGCGCCCCGTCGCGCCGGGAGAGGGCGAGCCTGATGAGGTCGAGTGCCTCTTCACGGCGAACGCTTTCCTGACGGGCATGGTGCGCCGGCTCGTCGGCACACTGGTGCTGGTGGGCATGGGCCGGCTCTCGGTCGCGGAGTTTCGCGGCATCCTGGAGGCACGCGATAAGCGGCATCCTGGCGCTGCGGCCCCCGCTCACGGACTTTGTCTGACGCGGGTCGAGTACCCGGCTGGCATGGTCGAATGGTGATGAATTGACAGATATCGTGCCTCTGCTGCGAAGCAGTCGGGGGCATGCGCCGCGTGGGCTGGTAGTATCGGCCTTGCAGCGAGACAATCGCGCTGAGCGCGTATTTATGGAGAAGATTGGTGAATTCCAAAACGTACAGTGCCAAGCGCGATGAACTCGAAGCGCGCTGGTACATCATAGATGCCGAGGGACAGATCCTTGGCCGGTTGGCAACGCAGGTCGCGACCATTCTGCGCGGCAAGCACAAGCCGACCTTCACGCCGCATCTGAACGGTGGCGATTTCGTGATCGTCGTGAATGCCGCCAAGATTGCCGTCACCGGCAACCGGCTCGACCAGAAGATGTATTACCGCCACTCGCAGTACCCCGGCGGCCTCAAAGAGGAGACGCTGCGTCAGGTGCTCCAGAAGCATCCCGAGCGCGCCATCGAGCGCGCCGTCAAGGGCATGCTGCCGCACAACCGCCTTGGCGACGATATCCTGCATCGCCTGAAGGTGTATGCGGGTCCGCAGCATCCGCACCAGGCGCAGCAGCCGATCCCCTGGACACAGCCGACCGCTGAGCAGGCACTGGCTGCGAAGGCTGCAAGCGAGCAAAGCGCTGCGGCCGCAGAGGCATAGTGAGCGGAGTGTAGCCAGCCAGTGCGACTGGCGGCGAGTGATAGAGAGCAGGTGCTTCGAGGAGCGTCACACACATCCTCGAAGCAAACCCACCGGAGGGGAAACATCTTGGCGGAGAATCTTGGGGCGTATTACTACGGTACGGGCCGGCGCAAGACTGCTGTGGCGCGCGTCCGGCTCTTCCCGAATGGCGACGGCAATATTACTGTGAACGGGCGTCCGGCGGATCAGTATTTCCCGCGTGAGACGCTGATGCAGACCGTGCGCAGCCCATTGCGTACGGTCGAGCTGGTCAACCGCTTCAACATTACGGTGAAGGTCGTGGGCGGCGGCGTGAGCGGCCAGGCCGGCGCAGTGCGACACGGCATTGCGCGTGCGCTTGTCCGCGCCGACGAGGGGCTGCGCTCGCCAATGCGTAAGGGCGGCTTCCTGACGCGCGACCCACGCATGAAGGAGCGCAAGAAGTACGGCCTCAAGCGCGCGCGCAAGGCCCCACAGTACACCAAGCGCTAATACCGCGCGGTCGTTCAATCGACACAACCGATACAACACGCTATTCGCGACAACAAAGAGGCAAGCCACTTCTATCTGGAGGCTTGCCTCTTTGTTATATGCTGCGTTTCGACGCCCCAGGATTTACGGTCCTGTACAGTTGAGCAGGATGTGGAGCCGTGCGAATGAGCCAGGGCAGATTTTCACCCATCGTTTCAGCGCCGAGGATACACATGATTGATGAGTTACGGGCAACCTTCGACTTGGCCGCACAGCAGACCGAGCAAGAGCAGGCTGCGATAGCCGCACGCATCAAAAGATGATAGAGGCCGATCAGCAGTGGGACAAGCTTCTCTCCGATCCTGACAGTTTGAGCATGCTAGAGGAGATGGCGGAGGAGGCTCACCAGGAGTATGTGCGGGGTGAGATTGAGGAGATAGGCCCGCAATGAAATCGCGGCGCGCAAAGCGTTTCCGCGCGCTTTACAAGTCACTGCCAGAGCGCGTGCGGCATGATGCGGACGCAGCAAAGAGGGCAGATCACATCAATGATCTGCCCTCTTGTTATCCCCTCACTATCAAGCTGCCGTCGCTCCTGACTGGCGACCAGCGTACTTGCCCATGAAGTAGTACGCTGTAGCGGCGAGCGCCAGGCCGATGATGCCGGCCACCGTCACATTCACCGGGTCAGGCTGCCACTGCTTGACGGCGTGGAAGATGTTGACGCTGAAGAGCCTTATCAGGTAGAGCGCCACGACCAGCCCGACTATTCCCGCGAGCACCGCCGAGCCAATAGCCAGGAGGCGCGCATTTGGTGCGGCGGGCAGCCAGCGCCCCTGCGCTTGCCGTACCGCGCTGAAGGCCAGGAAGCCGGCTAGGGCGAGCGCCAACACGGCGACGATCCAGCCGCCGACCACCGGGATGAGCGAGAGCAGGAAGAGAACGACCACGACAGCCAGCGCCATCAAGGCCAGCCACGCATACTGCCCGCTCTGCCCGAACAGGCCAATGAAGACGGTATTGACGGCGGCGATAGGCGCCGCTAGAAAGCGCAGCCGCGAATTCATGCGCTGCAACTGCAGGAACGTCTGGTACGCGCGCTTGAATTTGCGCTGCTTGAAGTAGACGCGCCCACGCAGCACCCCTGTCTGCGCGCCCGCGAGCATGGCGTTCTGCCGCTCCACGCTATCCAATGAGGCGAGCGCATTGTCGTATTGCTTCAGGTCGAGGTAGGCGTTAGCCTTCACCAGGTCGGCCTGGGTGAGCGTGCGGTCGTTGCGCAGCGCCGCGTCGCTGGCCTGCACGGCTCCGGCGGGATCTTTGTCGGTCAGCAGGACGATAGCGCGTATCAGATGCGCCCCGGCGAGCCGTGGCTCCAGGCGGACGGCCTCGTCGGCCTCGGCACGCGCGTTGACGAGATCCTGCTTGGCGAGGTACACCTCCGCAAGCTGGACATGCGTGCGCGCCGACCTCGGCTGCAGCTGGACGGCGCGTTTGGCGGCCTCCAGCGCCTCGTCAGGGACACGACGCAACCCGCCCGATCGCTGGACCAATGCAGACGCAAGCAACATGTGCGCGTCCGCGTTGGTATTCTGCTCGCGAATGACGCGCCGTGCCTCGGCGATCGCCTCGTCGAGGCGTTGCTGCTGCAGCAGTGCCTGGGCGAGCACTACCCGCGCACTGGTGTCGCCAGGATTGCGCTCCAGCCGCTTGCGCGCGATGCGCTCGGCTTTGTCATACTGGCCGCTGGCGAGGGCATAGCGCGCTTCGCCGAGGGGGCCGCCGGGGATCGTGCCCATATTGCCCTGGCCGCCGCCACGATATGTCATGCGATTCATTTCTGCTGTTTATCCTTCCCCCTCGACGGACGTACGCTATGGCAAGCAGTGAGGGCGAACAATTGCGATAGTGGTGGCATAGAGCCAATGAGCGCGAAGATTACTCCCTCCATTATACCCCCTCTGCCAATACGTCGCAGCCGCAGGTACGACCGTTTCCGTTCAGTACGCGGACACTTGTTCAAAAGTCATCGTTTTTCGTGGATAAGTGTGGTTGGATGTGGATAATTCGTTCTATTACGGCAGGTGTTACGTCGTGGCGACGACGCCAAAGGCTTCGGGGTGGCGCATGACACGGCGAAAGCCCGCCTCCTGCATGCGCCGCAGCACGCCGGTAGTGACGCGTCGCCCTACGTTGCTCTCAGGGTCGCCGATGTAGTGGAAGAAGCGCCCGTTACGCGCGAGCACGCGATAGACCTGACGATAGAATTCGGTGGAGTAGAGTTCGCCTGCCAGGCTGAAGGTTGGCGGATCATGCAGCACACGCGTGAATGTTCCGTCAGCAAAATCGTGGATGCGCTCGAATGCGTCGCCCACAATCTGTGTAATCTTGGGGTTGTCGAAGAGGTCGCGCGACCAGGGATTGAGCCGGGCGATCTCGAGACCGGTGGGATCGAACTCGATCGTCGTCACGTGGGTCGCCGTCTTTGCCGTGGCGATGGCGGTGTAGCCCAGTCCGGTCGCGGTATCCAGCACATGCCCGGTGATCGGCGCCGCCGCAGCGACCTTGGCGAGCGTATCCTGCCAGGGGTCGGTATCTTTGATGCGGTGCATGGGGAATCCGGCGACAAGCATGGTCGGAGCGCCTGGCGTCGCCATCAAGCTGCGCAGCCAGTTCGTCGTCTCTGAGAACATCTGCATTGAGCGCACGCCCCCGTCCTCGACGACGAAGCACTGGTTTTTCGTTTCGCTGATCCGGACGACATCCTCCCAGCTGATACGCTCGCCACCTGGAAACACGACGTCATCTGCCGCCAACGTGACCTCGACGCTGGTGAGGCCAAGATCCGGCGAGATGGCAATGGACCTCTCGCCGGTACGCCGCGCGGCCAGCAGCGGCTTCGTCTGGTAGTGTGAGAGAACGATGTGCGGTTCGGCGCTCACAGTGCCTATCACCTCATTCACTGCCGGGAGCATCTATGGTCATGTGGACCAGTATCATCGCGAATACTATAGAGCGTACTATAGCGTCGTCACGTCGCACATGGATGGGTACGTGTCGCCACGCGGGTGGGCTTGTGCCATGTGTGCCATATGTGATGTGTGGTGGATATCTTGCTATATGCTGCCGGTGTAATCAGTGTAGCAGGTCGTGATTGGCTCGTATCGCTTGCGAGCGTCTACTCCTGCCTTAGGGTATATTATCGCATGACGCGTCAGGATATGACTTGCGGCGATATGACTTGCGGCGATCATACATGGCAGGCAAGGTTTGTAGCTTGTGCGATACAATATGTCCTTGTATACTGAGGTCACTGGGCAGTGTGGCCCTCGCCGTGCGGTATGCAGGTAGGGAGAGGGACGGCGCTTTGGTGCCGGCGCCCTTGTGGTGGCCTCTCACGCAGTCGTGACGAGTGCAGGAATGTGAGCCTGTGAGCGTACAAGTCGAGCCTCATAGCATACCCAGCGGGCCACGCTATCGTGCCCGTTGGCAGATACCGCGCACCGCCTCGCGCGAGTCTCTCGCGCTGCCGTACATATCTCTGCGCGCGTTCATCCGCCGCCTGACGAATGTCTTATTGCCCCGCCGCCCAGAATACCTGCTTGTGCTGCTCGTCGCTGCCCTCCTGCGTCTTGTTCTTCTCGATCAGACTTCGTTCCTGGGCGATCAGGCTGAGCTATTGTTTCTCGCGCGCTCTGCTCTGGCGCACCACGCCCTGCCTGTCACCGGCATACGCTCCTCCATTGGCACGCTTAACCCACCGGCCTCGATCTTTCTGCTGCTGCCATTTGCGTTGCTCGGCGATCCCATGGGTGCGACCGTGGCCACTGCGGTCGCGAATATCGTCGCGGTTCTGTTGCTCTACCGGCTGACCGACCGCTACGTTGGCCGGCGTGCGGCGTTCGCCGTTGGCCTGCTCTACGCTACGGCGCCCTGGCCGATCTACTTCTCGCGCTTCATCTGGCAGCAGAATCTGCTTGCACCCATCGTTATCCTCTTCATCTGGACACTGTGTCGGGGACTCATCGACCGGAAGCGCGGCTGGCTCGGCTGGAACGTAGTCTTATGGGGCATCGCGCTTCAGCTTCATCCCAGCGCCGCACCGCTACTGGCGTTGACGGCGCTGGGAGTCGTGTGTGCCTGGCGCACCGTGCGCCTGCGCGATGTGGTAGGCGCGGTTGCTGGTCTTGTCATCCTCTTCCTGCCGACGCTGATCTGGGAGGTCGTGAGCAAAGGATCAGATTTACCGTTCTATGGCGCTTTGGGTCAGGCTCCGGCCATCTTCAATGGCGACGTGTTTGGCCAACTGCTTACGGTGTTGACGCCTCCAGGGCCGTCTTTCTTTGGCAGTGGAACGCTCTACTGGCATGTGTATCAGCGGATCGCCTGGCTCACGCCACTACTGGCTGTAGTGAACGTGGCTGCGCTCATCTGGCTCCTTGCCATTGTGGTAGCCGGCCTGGTGCGCGCTCCCATCGAAGCTCGCCAGATCAAGAGCCAGGGTAAAGAGCGGGATGTGGTCTCTCCACCCATGCACGCCTGGTCGAAGCACGATATCTCTCCTCTTGCTACGTCCAGGCTCAATTGGCGTTTCATGCTTGTGCTGCTGTTGTGGTTGGCCGTGCCCGTGCTGGCGATGTGGCGGCACTCAGCTCCGATTCACGAACACTATCTGCTGGCCCCTCTGCCTGCTGCGTTTGCAGTGCTTGGTATTTTCTTTGTCTGGCTGATGGAGCGGATAGCGCATATTGGCGAGAGGCGTGGTCACTCTACCCATACGTACCCGGTGCGTATCGTGCGGCCCGTGTCTCCGCCTGGCGCCTCCAGATCACAAGCTGTGCATGTGAACCGCCTCCGAAGCGCGATAGTCTATGCACTCGTCCAGATGGCGCTGGTCGCTATCGTCGTGGTGGTCGCCACAGGGCAGACATTCAGCGCAGCCGGACAGATTGCTACCGTCTGGCAAGGCAACTTTGATGGCACACAGAAACACGAGTATACACACTATGGCCTCCCGCTAGCCGTGCAGCAGGAGGCGCTTGAGGCGGCAAAGGCGGCCGCCAAGCAAATGCATGCAGTCATCTATGTTGCCACGACGAATCTGCAACAGGAATCGTTTGGTTACCTCGCCACAGAGAGTGGTGTGCATGCGCAGATCTACGACGCTGAGCGATGCCTAATCGTTCCCGCCGCGAAAACGTCCCCCGCGATCATGCTGGTGACGGAGCCATTCGATGGCAGCACCTCCGCGGGAAGCTTGCTGGCAGACATACCCGGCGTCAAGCTGCTGCGTACGCTACGAGGGCAGACCAATACCTCCGTCCGCCTGTACTACGTTCCCGCTGGCGCGCGTCTCGTGGGCGAGATCCAGCGCGCCAGTGACCGCAGGGCGTCCTTGCTGCATCTCGCCGGGTATCGCGTGCTGAAGCAAGGCAATACTCCATCCGCGCTAGTGCTTCGTTGGGATGGCACGCCCACTCTCCCCGCCATTCGTAATGGGACGGAATACTGGTATGGCTGGCAGGGAAGTGCAGCCGGCACGCCCGTCAGCCGCTATTGGTTTAAGGCGCAGGCTACCGATCACAGCGGGCATCTCTATGGCGATCAGCAGGCTACTCCATGCTCGTATCTAGCCTGGGGGTCCGCGGAGACGGTCTATGCCCTGATCGATGTGCCACAGCCGCTCACGGGTCAGGTTGGCGGCTGGCATGTCTGGGTAGAGCGCCAGACATTGCAGGTGAGGCGTCCTCAGTTCGGCCCTCTGCAACTACAAAGCGGCGATGTGCAGCTCGTAGATGGCATCTACGTACCCGGAGCCGCCACGATACAACGCTAGGATACTCATGCGCTCCATGGAGCGCATGAGCGGACGATATCGTCCCCTGTTGTCCCGCCCCTAACCGGACGTGCTGCCCGTTGGCCGAGGCTTCCTCTTCCTGGGTTTCCCGGCGACCTACTTCCTGGCGACCTATTAGCTGATAGGGTTATAGCTCGCGCTCATGGTGCAGGCGTAGGCGTAATATGAGGCGCTGGGATGGGGGTACCTTGCGCGATGGCGCTCGTGTAGGTCAACGTCTCCGTGCCGAGCGGAGTCAGACGGTTGACTTGCGGGTTGTCGATGATATACGTGGTAGTGAAAACCGATAGCAGCTGCTGGTCGCCCCCGCCCAGCGTCGCGTTGCCGTGAGCGTCCACGAAGGAAATGGTGTTAGGCGGCACGGCTGGGCCGTTTACACTCAACGTGACGGTACCAATGGGGCGCGGTTGATGGTCGCTGCTGATGCTTCCTTGGTACCGACCAGGAAGGAGCCCTGCGGTGAAAACATTGTTTTGCGTGCTGGCTGGATACCAGCTTGCGTGCGCATGCTCGATGGTCAGCACGACATGGTGCGGCTCGGCGATACCCTGTGTGCGTGCCACGAAATCATAGTGGACGGTGACGGTGTGGTCGTCGACCAGATTCACCACTTGCACGACCTGCCAGCCTGGACCGCTCGTAGTCGAGAAGAACTGCCGGTTGGTGGAGTTGAGAGTCTGATCGTAGTCGTAGCCGTGGAAGTTGTCCCACAGGTTTGAGACCTGTCCATCAATCGAGATCGTCGAATCCCAGTCGATGTAAGTCATGACGTTGACACCGGCATAGGAGATGTTCGGGCGGTTGGTGCCAGAGGCTGTCATGAATGCGTACTGCATGCGGCCAAGGCTAAACGCCGTTTGGCCATGAAAGAGGTCATCCTGAGCTTTGGTGATCTTGAGCACGCCATTGAAGTGCGCCAAGAGTAAGACCAGCAAGCCAAGCAGGAGCACGACTGGCGTGATGACCTTGGAGACCAGTGTGTGCGTGCGGGCGTTGAGCTTGTGTGTAAGTCGCTCTACCATGCTGGTGGCTCGGTTTTTTATCGTCAACATTGCGTTTCTCTATCTCCTGCATGCCTCACGATAAGCCGCGTCGTGGGCAATTGTCCGTAAGCGTGGACTGATCCTGCCACATCTGGGCGTAGCACGTCATCCACATGCTCAGCGCTGAATTACGACCTTCTGATGTGGTGTCGTGTCGCCACCACGTGCTCCATCGCCTGACGCCTGATCGAGCAACACAGGCGCTTTCTCCGCATCAGGTTGCTGTTGTAGAACCTCTGGCATATCTGATACCACGTCTCCCTGCGCTAGCGGTGTCCGTGGCACGAGTACTTCGACAGGAAAGGTGCTGGTGACGAGCTGCGCGTGCCGGCAAGGGCGCACAGGAGCGCGCACCGGCCACAGCAGAGCGACAATTGAGAGCACGAAGAAACCTACGCCCAGAACCAGTACGAACACCTGATCCATATAACCGTTCTGCCAGGGTATAAAGGGCGATTCCAGGCCCGTGACGCCGGTGACCGCAATCGCATCGGCGCGTGAGCCGAAGACCGTATGGTAAAAGAGCCACAGGAAGCGATCTATGGGGACGCGCATAATAGCGTAGGCCAGTGGCACGATCCAGAAGAGACGGTAGAACCAGCGCCACGCCCCACCCATACGCCGCGCCTCAATGAACATGAACGGAAAGACAACTAGCGCATACTGCTCGTTGACCAGCTTCGAACCGACGAAGAAGGCGAGCAGCGCTACGATGATCATGCGATTGAAGTGCATCTCCTGCGACTTGAAGATGTACCAATAGGCCAGCAGCAGCACGATAATCAACGTGGGCGTGCCAAACGCGCCGATCGCCATCGAGATCGGGTCCAGGTTGGTGCCTCTCGGGAAGAAGCGCCAGAGCCTCCAGAACATCTCCCAGTTCATGCCCCCACCGACACGTCCACCGTGGAAGCTGGTGACATAGAGCAAACCTTGCAGGAACGGGCCAAGGAAGACGAGGCAGGCAACGCCGTACGCCGCCAAGAACAGTACGATCTCGCGCACTGGGCGCTTGCGCTTGATGAGATACAGCACAAAGACAGGCGCGGCAATGGCTGGGATGAACTTCACCATCGTGCCGAAGGCCAAGGCGACGCCCGACTGGACGAATTTGCCGCGCTGTAAGTAGTAGACTCCAAGCAGCAAGCCAAGGAGCATGATGGCGTCAAACGTCCACGCAGCACTGACCAGCAGCACATATGGATTGAGCAGATAGTCGCGCCAGCCGCGGATCGTGCCTGACATACGTGCTAATAGGCCAGCAATGACAAAGTCGGTGATCCACATGGGGAGCTTATACAGCGCATAGAAATCCCAGGGAAGGTTGGGCATAGCATACGAGCCCGACACCGGGATGAAGTAGGTAGCGGTGGGATGGAGCAAGGCAAAGATATGGGCCAGCGGATAATAGATATAGAATGGCACCGGCGGGTAGGCGTAATATTCGTAGTTGACGTCCCACCCCGACGCGCGCGCGATATGCGACAGGTAGGCCATCGTGTCATAGGGTGAGTGATTGTGCGCCAGATCGATGAAGAAGTTGTAATCGACCGTAAGGTCCCACCAGTGGCCGATGGGCAGCAAGACCAGGCGAAGCGCCAGAGCCACGATGCCGATCATCCAGAGCAAATGTCTGCGTCGTGGGCCGGCTGGCTCCGGGTCGTCAGGCAGATCGTCATCTAATGGCTGAGGGTCGTCGGGCCCCACGGTGACGCGCTGATAGCGATAGCGCACCCGACCCCGCCCGTGGGGCCCATGCAGCCGCAACTCGCGCAGATGTTGCAGATACGCCATGCCCTGCTCCATGCTCGCCTTGCTCTCTCCTACCGTGCGCTCCTCGAAACGGTAGGGGATCTCGCTCAGGCGCGTCCAGTTGCCTCGCACTAATACTTCGAGCAGAATCTTGAACCCGATGGGGCGTAATTCCACACCCTCGACGACTTCGCGCCGAAACAAAAAAAATCCGCTCATCGGGTCGCTGCACGCACGCACTCGTGAGAAGAGCGTAGCGGCGGCGAGCCGGCTGCCGCGCGAGACAAGCTGACGATAGAGGCCGTCAAGGCCGGCACTGCTCCCGCCAGGAATGTAGCGGCTGGCGACGACAATATCGGCGTCCTCGGCGGCTTCGAGCAGGGTTGGAAGCAGTTCTGGGGGATGCTGCAGGTCGCCATCAATCACCCCGATGAAGTCGCCTTGGGCTTGGTGGATACCGGCTACCACAGCGGTGGCAAGACCGCCCTCACGTTTCGCCGAATCGCGATGAATCATGCGCACACACGGGTCCGTGGCCATCACGTGAACGATCATCTCAGGCGTCTCGTCGTCGCTATCGTCGACGAAGATCAGCTCATAGTTGATACTGCCTAGCACCAGCGCCACGCGATTTGCTATCAGAGAGATATTGTCCCGTTCGTTGCGCGTCGGGACGACCAATGACAGCCTGGGAGGGTGCCGGAGCGCATGCGCTGTATCCACGCGGTCCTCCCTTACTATCGCCGCCTCGTCCACCGACCACATGTTATGGCTCTTTTGTCCACTTGAAGCGATGCGCACGTTTCCATCTCTAAATCATTCTGCGTAAGCAACACGCGTAGAAACACATCGATGAGCAATCACTCGCCACTGGTTTGTCGTGATCCCTGTGACCATGTGATATACGGTGACGTTGGCTGGTACATCACAATAGCGACCTTACGGACATGCCCATAGTGCGCCTCTAGCGCCCGTATGGTGCGCCGTACACCACAACCGTGCTATGCCTCGCCGACCTTCATCAAGTCAAGAGTGCCGGCGTACTCCCCGGCATACTCAACTGACGTGCTATCTTGGCGCAAGCACGCGGCGATAAAAGTCGGTGCTGAGTACGTCTCGACGGTCATACCGCGATTTGAGTACCAAGAAGCGTGCCAGATGGTCCTCAGAATACATGCGACGTACCTGTTCGGAGGTAAGGGTGCTGTCCTTCGCAAAGTAGCACCGCCCGCCTGCATCTGCGAGCGCATCATTGAGCTCAGTCATGAGAGCAAGGGTCTTAGACTCATCGCTACGACGCACTGGATAGTCTAGCGCAAGAGAGTAGCCATCGCCAAGGTAACTAAGGAGAAAGTCATCTGGACGGTGCTTCTTCAGTACGGCAAACGATGGAGCGATGCCGGCGCAGTGTGAGCGCTCGATGAAGGAGCGGAACACTTTAGCGGCGTCAGCGCGCGGCACGAAGCTCTGGTGCTGGATGAGGCCCCCAGGGCGATAGGCATCCTTCCAGCCCGGAATCGCATCAAGCGGGAAATTTGCCCGCGCATAACTGGTGAGGTGCTGGTGAGTGGCACGCTGCCCCTGTCCAAGCTGCCACTGCGCGCGGTTGGCGAGCCAGACCCCCTGTCTGCTGGCAAGAGGGCGAGCGAGCAGCGGAAGCAAGCCATTGGGCAGATGGTTAACAAGTGCGGAGCGTGGCAACTGCCCGGCAACGCTGAGCGAGAATCGCGGCGCTGGATCTTCTCCTGGCGCGAGGTCGCGTGAGGCTTTGAGCAGGCCGCGCCCCAGACGTGGCCCGGTGGCGCTGGTGTCGATCCAGGCCACGAGATCGTCTGCTTCGGCTGTCATGCTTTCTAGCCCATCGAGCAGCGCATCCAGTGATGGATACGCCATCTGTGTCTCGCATACTAACCCGGAATGGACGCGACGCGCCTGGAGTGTAATCGAAGTGAAGCAGCCGAGCAGTCCGAATCCGCCTATTGCCCCGTAGAACAGATCGGTGTTCTGCTCGCGTGAGCAGATGAGCGTCTCGCCGGAAGGCACGACGATCTCGAAGGCAAGGATGTGATCCCCTATGCAGCCGACGCGCCAGTTGTTCTTGCCGTGGGCATTGGCTGCCGCTGCACCGCCGAGAGTGACGGCACTCGTGCCAGGGACGACCATCGGCCACCAGCCATCGGGGAGCATGCGCTGCCACAGTTGCGCGATAGTGACGCCTGGCTCGACAGTGATTCGCCCAGTAGCGGCGTCCCATGCCCGGATGCGATTGAGGGCAGTGCAATCGAGGAGGGTCTGACCGTCGTTGAGCGACGCGTCGCCGTAGCTGCATCCCGCGCCGCGTAAGCCGATGGTGCCACCACTAGCCACTATCTCGGCAAAGATGGCAGGAATCTCCCCCACGTCGCGCGGGCGGACGACGCGAGAGCGAGTGCGATTGCGCATGCCCCACCCCTCGACGATCTCATCCGTGCGAGGCGCGACGCTCAGTCCGATATTCGCGCTGGTGGCGTGGCGCTCTATCATAATAAGTAAGCCTATCCCTTGGATTCTGCGCTGTGGTCTGGCTCCCATCGTCACGATAGTGCTCTAAACCTCACCAAACAGTAGTATAACAGGCGGACCAATCCTGGCTGAGACGGGTCATGTCTGAGCCAGGCATCAGACGGGTAGGCGTGCCATCACGGCTGACGGGAGGTGGCGCATGATCCACATGAGCGCTCCCCAGTAGCGAGGAACGTACACTTCGCCAGCGCCATGCTCGGATGCGCGAACAATGCGTGCCGCGACGGTCTCAGCCGAGGTGACCAGCGGTTTCGGCAGTTTCATTCCAGCGATCATGGAGGTGGCCACGTAGCCCGGCTTGATCGTCACCACGCGCACACCCCGGCGTCGCAGGCGGTAACGTAGCGATTCGAGGTAGACGCTCAGGCCAGCCTTCGATGCCTGGTAGACGCTGTTGCCGTTGCGCCCACGGTCGCCTGCGACGGAGGAGACGCCGACGATAGCGCCGCGCCCGCTCTTAGCGAGGACATCGGCGGCGAGATCGAGCCAGCGCACCGCGCCAAGCAGATTCGTTTCGAGCATGTCCCGCTCTTCGTCGAAAGTCCAGACGCCTTCAGTGCTTTTCGGGAGGACGCCTGCATTGTATACAACCAGGCGTAATTGAGCGCCTGCGCCGAAGTCGGCGAGGATGCGCGCGAAGAGAGCGGGCGCCTGATCGTACTCGCGCACGTCGTGCTGATAGGAGCGTGCGACTGGTAGATCGTTTCCATTGCCTGTGGCCGCGTTGATCTCGCTACACAGCTGATCGAGTTGGTCCTGCCGGCGAGCTATCAAGGCAAGCGTATAGCCGCGTTTCGCCAGCGTGCGAGCGAGGGCCGCGCCAATGCCGCTGGAGGCGCCGACGATGATGGCCGATTTCGTCGCCGCGATGTGTGGAGTGGTTGTCGTGTTGGTCATGCAGCGTACACCTACTCCTGTGGCTGGCCCTCGCGCAGCAATACAAGCAGATCATCTCGCGTGGCAGTCACTGCT
>DASVOW010000414.1:0-2216 GCA_036383155.1 Ktedonobacterales bacterium | reverse complement strand
GGCAAAGGTGAGCGACGACGACGCCGTCTCCACCTGCGTTGGATCCGCAAGAAACTGCACTGCCGTGAGCGCCAGGAATCCCGCCGGCATGATGCTGACAAAACCCAGCCACCGCGGCAGCAGCTTGGTACGCACGATCCGCGCTCCGACCAGCAACAGGCACAGCCCTACCAGCAGCCCGCCAAACACATGCGAGATCAGCGTCTGGAATGCGTACTGACTCGCATAGGCCGACACCGTCTCCGCCTGAGACTGTGGTGTGCTAGCAAACACATCGGCGGTGCTGCGCGTCACAATCCCACCGAGCACGACCGCCAGGCCATAGAGCCCAAAGCCAGCCATTCCGCTCAGCGCTGCGACTCGGCCGATCCGGCTGTCACGCGGCCAGAGTGCGCGGCGCAACGAGCCTGGCAGCCCGACGACCAGCAAGAACGGCACAAGCTCCACGACATGAAACGTCAGATCCAGCCCGGGGTGCTGGCTTGCCCATGCAAGCAGCAGTGCGAAGCTCCCGCTTAGTGCCACCTGCTCGATAGCCGTAAAGTAGCCTGCAGGAGCAAGCACGGCCCCTTCAAAGAAAGGGATCCCCACCAGCAGGAAGAGACCGGCGACAATAGCATAGAGCCCACGCAACTTCACGCGCGCCAATTCGATTGGCATATAATTCTTCTCTCATAGAGTGACGGCAGTATGACAGTATGGACGGCCCACTCTATCCCAGTCCTACGGTATCACACCGCCCAAGCGGTCCCACAGGCCCAGCCGTTTTAGTTCCTGCGCTGCCTCGAAGCCAAACACCTCTCGATCGATCTGGCGCCCGGTGCGCAGCACAAGCCCGCGTAGCATCTCGATGCATTCTGCCTTGGTCTGGGGATCAGTCTCGAAAGGGATATGTTGTGCAAGACGCTCGATTGCCTGTTGATCTAGCCATCGTTGCTGCGACTCCGTCATCGCCCACCCTCCCAGACAGATAGAAGCGAATACATCGCATCCCCAAAGTGATCACCTCAGGGAACGGCCAGCCCTCCGCCACCTCCACACATGCCACAAACGGTGCGACACCGCACGCGGCGGGCAGGCCATATCAGTTGTGCATCTTTGTAGGCTGCATCGTAGCACGCAGGTCGCAGCACGGGCAAATAGAGCTTGGCCTGCGTGCTCGGTTAACGGCTATATGGTTCTGTTTTTGCGGGAAGCCAAACAATCGTCCTTGACTGCAACAGAGCACACGGCAGGAGGTACTGAATGAGCGAGACAGACTCGACCACCGAGCCTAAGCAAGAGCAGCGCAAACCCATCCAATTCTGGGACCTGTGGATACCCGATGCGGCATCCTGCGGCATCTCATTCGCGCGCGGACGGCTCGATGCGACCGACACACTCCTTGCGCATGCTGCCCCGCCAAACCTACGCGTCGAGGTGCGCGACGCCGAGGGCATGCCACTGGCAATAGGCGACAACCTCCCCGCAACAGACGACACGCCCATGACACGACTGCGCCGTCAGGGTAGCACGATCACGCGTGAAGACATCTGGCCCACCGACGCCGATTATGGCACACCTGTAATCCTCCCCGGCGGAGAGGTCGGCATCCTCCAGTTCTGGTGGAACACACTAGATCATTCTGCATGGCGCTGGCGTGTCGAGTTCTACAATCACCGCTGAGAACAATATCCCTCACCTCCCCGCTATCTGAGGGAGGTGAGGGATCTTGTGTGCGGTTAGACTTCATAGTCGCGACGGTAGCCGGCTGCGCGAGCCTCTTCCTCGCTCATAAAATAGATGCGGTTTTCCTCGGCGGGGAGATTGTCGTCATCGGCGTCGTGGTAGATCATCGTGTGAATATCGCCGATGAATGGCGCGCGCTCCAGTTGTGAGGCATCTACTTGCGCCCCCTCCTCCTCCCTCGGATCTGCTCTGCGTGCCGCCACCTCACTCCTCTCACCAGCAGGCTCAGGCTGCCCCATCGACCCGGCCATCTGAGAGCGAGGTTGGCTCGCCATTGGCTCTTTCGTCAGCACAGGCACGCTTGGCGTTACCGCTTCGGCTTGAATCACCGCTCGCTCAGCACTGGAGGCAGCCGGCATACGGTAGCTCCCATTGAGCCCGTTGCCTGTGCCGTAGCCGTTCACACTGGTCAGCGGCAGCTCCACCAGTGGCTCCTCCGTGCCTCGCTCCAAGCGGCGTCGCACTAGTATGTAGGCTCCAGCGCCCGC
>DASVOW010000413.1:0-2287 GCA_036383155.1 Ktedonobacterales bacterium | reverse complement strand
ATTGGTGTTACTCGTGAGATGCTCGGAAAACCATGCAAGGTGCTCCTGGCTTGCCGCCTCGACCGCGAAGACTTGTGGGAAATAGTAGAGTGTGGCGCCCAGCACCAGGAAGGCTGTAGAGAGCCGGTACGCGCTCACATCGTCATCCACGCGCCGCGAGAGCTTCACTGCCAGGGCTAGCAGGAGGCAGAGTGCTGCCAGGGGGCCTGTGATCGGCAACGCGGCTGAGGTGACGACGTTGGGCGCGAAGAAGATCCAGCTCAAGCCGAAGGTGATCAGGAGCACGGCATCGCGCAGCAAGAGATAGGACATCCACCAGACATCGGCACCGAGCCGGAGGCCACACCGGCGCAACGTGCGAACGACGTACGGGCGCCCCAGGTGTAGTATCAGCGACATGGTCCACAAGGCAGGTAGGAAGGCTACGATGGTAGCGACAAGCCATTGGGCGCCACCTTGTACGAGCGCCTGCGTGATAGCGTTGGAAACGTCGTCGGGCTTCATTGCAAAACTCCTACCGTTGATAAGGGCGAGCCGCGTTTGCGGGTGCCTCGATGCGTTACATACCTGGGAAGCACGAGATGCTTCTGGTGTGCGAATGGCTTACCTGGATGTGGCCGGTTGCTGGCCCTCGGGGACTTCTGCGCGGCCGCCGGTGATGAGTGTGTATCCAGCGGCAATAGCTCCCATGATGGCGATAAGTGCTATCGAGACATAGCACAAGCCTACCGCCCAGATCGGGTTGCTGCTGGTGACAAGGAAATTGCTGATTGTTGCGAGTTGGCCGGTGGCGACGCTATTCGCTTGAACGCCGAAGACGTAGGGTACGAAGTAGAAGAGGGCGCCGAGGCCCAGCAGATAGGTCACGAGCTTGAATGCACGTGGATCGTTGTCTGGATCGCCCATGAGCTTGACGAGCAACACGGCGAAGAGCGAAGCCGCGGCGAGCCCGCCGGTGAGGGGGAGCTGGTCGGTTATGACCACGTCTGGGAAGAAGAACATGAAGCTCATCACGACGCCTGACACGATCAAGAGATCGCGCAGAGCAATATAGATCAGCCAGAGCAGATCGGCACCCAGACGGAGTGTGAAGCGATCGATCATGTCGAGAACGTAGGGCCGCCCGAGCTGCAGGCCCAGAATTGCCAGCCAAACGACCGGCAGTGCCGCGGCGAGTGTGCCCTCGAGGAATTGTTCGCCTCCGGCGTTAATGCCTGAAATGATCGCGTCGGTTAAGTCTTGCGGCGACATAGAGTTACCTCTCTCATGGACTAGCATGTGGGCGCTTTAGTGTGACCCACTCTGTACTGCGACTGGAGCGTGTTCGGGTGTGTCGGCAAGCTTGACGGACGGGCATAGGTAGGCGAGATCGCACCGCAAGCAGCGGCTCGCCTCTTCTCGCGCTTGCTCTTCAGTTAAGCCCGTCGCGAATTCCACGTGACGATTGCGCGCGTCGCTTACGGGACGTAAGGGCATAACGGCTCGTGCTTTGCGGCGCAGGTCGAGGACTATGTGGCCGTCCGGCGGGAGGGTGGACGGCGTTTCCGTTTCCTCATCGGGCATTTCGTTGAGATGCTGTGGTGACACCTTGCGCAGGTAGGCATGAATGGACTTCGCGGCCCTGCGACCGTGCGCCGCGGCATGGATGACGGTTTTCGGGCCATAGGTGATGTCACCAGCTGCAAAGACGCCAGGCGCGCCGGTCGCGAGTGTGTCGGGATTCACCAGGAGACCGCCCCAGGCCGCCAGCTCAACGCTGGTGCCTTCCGGCAGGAACGAGGGATCAGGAGCCTCACCGATGGCAACCAGCACAACATCGACAGGCATGTCGAATTCATCACCAATGATGGGAATTGGCTGGCGGCGTCCGCGTGCGTCAGGATCGCCCTGTCGCATGCGCTGGCAGCGGATGGTGGTGACGTGACCGTCCGCGCCAATGAGGCGTGCGGGCGCGACTAGCTCGTGCAGCTCGATGCCTTCTTCTCGGGCCGCTCGTACCTCCTCGATTTGTGCGGGCATCTCTGCCTGCGTGCGACGATACACGATGTGGACCTGGCTCGCGCCTGCCCGCAATGCGGAACGGGCAGCATCCATTGCAGTACTGCCGCCGCCTACGACGGCGACTGTGCCGGAGAGTGTCGTGTCAGCTACAAGGTTGAACTGTTTGAGAAAGGTGGTTGCGGGGATGACCCCAGCGAGATCTTCGCCGGGAACGTTGAGGCGCTGGCTACGTTGGGCGCCTACGGCGAGCAGCACGGCGTCGAACTGTTGCTGTAGCTCGCTTAGT
>DASVOW010000412.1:0-3030 GCA_036383155.1 Ktedonobacterales bacterium | reverse complement strand
CGTACCACACGCACGGGCGGCGTCTTTGTTGGGATTGGTGGCAGTGGAGCGGGCCTCATCGTATCAGTGGTGTCGTGTTGCGGTGCGCGTGTCGCCTTGTCTTCGTAGATGGGTGCCACGGCGCGGTCACCTTGAGTGGCTGTGATGATCGCGGGTGGTGTTGAAGCGGGTGACGTCCGCTCGAGTGTGGGCTGCTCGCTCGCCTTTATCTTCGCCGCTTCGATTGCCTGGAGTGTCCGTTGCAGCGTGCCGGCTCTATCATTGACCCAATCGCGTGACCAGATGCGGTGTATTGTCCAGCCGAGATGCTCCAACTGGCGCTGACGCAAGCGGTCGCGGTCACGCGCTGTGGCTGACGAGTGGTAGGTCGCGCCGTCACACTCGATGCCAAGCAGATAGCGGTCGGGCTGGCGCGGATCGCGCACGGCGAGATCGATGCGGTAGCCGGAGCAGCCTACCTGGGGGTCGAGATGCAGTCCACGAGCCGTCAGCGCGTCGTAGACTGACTGCTCGAACGGCGATTCGAATACAGGCACTCCACCAGCATCATCGCCACTCCGTGTTTGCACACGCTGCGCCTGTGCGAGAAGCGCGGATGGGCCTTTCTCGGCATACTCCAGGTAGTCACGGAGTCTCTGCGCCCCTGGACTCGCCAGTTGCTTGGGCAGATCGGAGGCGTGTATCGAGCTGACGACGATCATCTGGTGGCGCGCACGTGTGACGGCGACGTTGAGGCGGCGCTCGCCGCCACGGTTGTTGATTGGGCCGAAGTTCGCCGATAGTTTGCCGGCGGCGTCTTTGCCGTAGCCGATGCTCAGGATGATCACATCGCGCTCGTCGCCCTGCACGCTCTCCAGGTTTTTGACGAAGAAGCCGGTGGGGTCGTCGGCGTCAAGGATCTCTCCATAGGCCGACCGTAGATCCGGCTCGGTCTTGAGGCGTGTCTCCAGCAGGTCTTCGATGGCGCGCTGCTGTGCCTGACTGAGCGCCACCACGCCCAGGCTGCGCTCGCGGCCCCAGCGCTGCACATGCTCGATCACCAGGTCAACTACACGTTGTGCCTCGCGCATATTCTGCCGCGTGCGGCTGCGGTCATAGAGGCCGTTCTCGACGTGCTCGAAACGCACGCCCGCACTGTGGTCGGCCTGGGGACCAGGGAAGGTCAGGAGGGAGTCGCCGTAGAAGTGTGCATTCGAGAAGGCGATCAGCGACTCGTGGCGGCTGCGATAGTGCCAGCGGAGGGCGTAGCGGGGTAAATCCGCCGCTTCGCATTCTTCGAGGATGCTTTCGCGGTGCGCATCGCCTGAGACCGGCCCGTTCTGCCCGTCTACCTGAGCCAGCGTCGCGCCAAATTCGGCGTCCTCATCATCGTCGTCGCGATCCATGTCGGCCAGTGTGCGTGTGAAGAAGCGTGTCGGCGGCAGCTGCTTTGAGTCGCCGACGATGATGAGCTGTTTGCCGCGCAGGATGGCGCAGATGGCGTCTTCCGGACTCACCTGCGAGGCTTCGTCGAAGATGACCAGATCGAAGAGCTGGTTGCCCGATTCGAGGAACTGACTGACGCTGAAAGGACTCATCATCCAGCAGGGCATGAGTGCCAGCAGCGCCGCAGCCGTGGACTGCACGATCTGGCGAATGGCGCGGTTGCGCTTCTTGCTGACCTCATGCCGCAGCGTCGCCAGCGCGGCAGCGATGTCTCCCATCGTCTCGGCACGCGCTTTCACAATCGCTACGTGGCGTTGGTCCGCAAGCTGGGCACGCAGGCGTTTGCGCGCGAGGGTGACGTGGTCGATGTCGAGCTGGCGGAAGCGCCGGATGGTGTGCTCGTGCGTCGCGCCGCGAAATTCCCCGAGGGCAGGAGCCTGACGCAGCACGCCGTCGAGCCAGAGTTGATAGAAGCGCTTCTCGAAGCGTTCTTCGATGTCGCGAGGGAAAGGACGCTCGCGCAGCGCGGCCTTCACCAGATCGCCCAGGCCGAGGCCGTCGCAGAGATGGCGCTGCCGCGAACACTCGATCCAGCGTTCGAGGCAGGGCAATTGCTCCAGATGATAGACGACGCGCTCGCGCAGCGCCACAACTGGCGCCTCGTCCATCGTTGGAGCGGGGCCAAGCAGGGCGGAGCGTGGCAGGACGCTATCGCTGAAGCGCAGGTCTTCATCCAGCGCGGCGAAGTGTGTGCGTCCGTCATCCAGCGCAGTGGCGAGATGCGCTCGCGCCGCGCGAGTGTTCACGTCGTCGGTCTCTTTGGCGATGAGGCGCACCACGGCATCAGGCACAGTGCGCCCGGTGTAGAGCGCGTGGAGCGAGTCTGCCCAATTGAGCGCGGCGACGACGGCATCCCAGTCCGTAGCCAATCCCGCGCCGAAATGGGCGAGGTCCGCCGCGAGCGCAGTTGCTCGCTCGTGGAGCCACGCCTCCAGCGTGCGTGCCTCCTGCGCCAGACGCAGCGTGGCGCAGAGACTTGCCCATACGGGCGGCACATTCTGGTCAATGCGACAGCCGACGACTGTGTCCACCGACGTCCAGAAGTGGTGGAGTGTCTTGCCGAGGTCGCCGAGTGTAGTGCGCATCGTCTCAGGGGAGAGATCGTCGATCGCTCGAGCATCTGCGCTCAGGGTTTCAGATCGCAGCAAGTCACTCCAGTACGTGGCTTCACCTTGCCATGCATCCCAGTGACGCGCCAGCCGGTCGCGTGCGGCGCGCAACGAGGTGAGCGCCCGCGCCGGCCCATTCACCAGCGCGACGACCTCCTGAGGAGCGCGTGCCGGATAGGCCGCGTGGAAGCGGTCCGCCCACGCGATATGCTCGCTCATCTGCTGCCAATCGGTTTCGTCGCCCGCGAACAGCCGCCCGAAGAGGCGCGCGTGTTCGACGCGATGCTCGCGCAGCCAGTGTTCCTCTTCCAGCAGTTTTGTGCCCTTGAGGATGTCTATGCGCACGTGTTCATAGGACTGTTGCTGATCGGTGCCGGTCGGGCGCAGCAGCGCGCGGATCTGGCGCATATCGCCGTAGTAGCCCGGCTGCAGGTAG